>NZ_JBFOCP010000001.1:0-75740 GCF_040907855.1 Aeromonas sp. s4
GCGGTAGTTCAGTCGGTTAGAATACCGGCCTGTCACGCCGGGGGTCGCGGGTTCGAGTCCCGTCCGCTCCGCCACTAAATTGAAAGGCCTTCCCTGACGGGAAGGCCTTTTTGCTTTCTGACGTCTGGATAAGAGCTCAGAGCACAAGAAGCAACCACCAGGGCTGCGACTTGCCACTGACAACTCGATCCCGCTCTGTTGTCCCTTGTGCTTGAGCCGGACTTTGTCCGTCTCTGCGTCCGTTATGCCACTAACAAGAAGCCCAGTCGACAGACTGGGCTTTTTTTCGTCTCCACGGTCTCCTCTTCGATCTTCGCAGCAGAAGCATTGCCTTCTTGAGCCGTGAGCTTGCTAGTAATAGACGCAGAGCCAGACGGTTGTCTCGGTCGGATGGGTCCACTCCACCCGGTGCTGAAGGTGCGCCGGGATGTTGATGTAATCCCCCGGCCCCAGATGGACGCGTTCCTGTACCCCGGTATCCGGTGTGATGAAGACCAGGATGGCCTCTCCCTGCACCAGCAATACCCATTCGTGTTCATCCTGATCGAACCACTCTCCGGTAGGGGTCTGCTGCCCCTGGGAGAGAATGCGCTCGATACGAACATTGTTGGTACTGACCAGATCCGCGAACACTTCACTGGGCAGGGGGGAGGGGATCTGGCCAAGCAGGTTGCCTGTGTGCATGGGCTTCTCTCCGGTAGATGGGAACGTGGCTAGCTAAGAGTGTAGAAGCTTGGGATGGGCCGCTCTCATGGAAAATGAGGTCTCCATCGAGCCCCCTTATGAAAAACTTCGGGGAAATGGGGGCTTATCCGCTGCAATCTCGTCAAATTCTTGCTATTTTGCGCGCCAGCAAGCAAACGATTTCCTTCACACTTTCAGGATGAACTATGGCAACGCAACAAACGACGGCCCGCGCCGGCAATGGCGGGTTTCTGGATTCCTATTTCTCCATCAGCCAGCGTGGCAGCACGGTGCGACAGGAGCTGCTGGCCGGGTTGACCACCTTCCTGGCGATGGTCTACAGCATCATCGTCGTGCCGAACATGCTGGGCGCAGCCGGTTTTGAGCAGGGCCCGGTGTTTGTGGCGACCTGTCTGATCGCCGCCTTCGGCTCCCTGCTGATGGGGCTCTGGGCCAAGCTGCCGATGGCCATCGGTTGTGCCATCTCTCTCACCGCCTTTACCGCCTTCAGCCTGGTGCTGGGTCAGGGGCTGAGCATTCCGGTCGCGCTGGGCGCCATCTTCCTGATGGGGGTGCTGTTCACCCTGATCAGTGTCACCGGCGTGCGCCAGTGGATCCTGGACAACCTTCCCTCCGGCATCGCCCACGGTACCGGCATCGGTATCGGCCTATTCCTGCTGCTGATCGCCACCAACGGGGTCGGCATGGTGATCAAGAATGAAGGGGCTGGCCTGCCGGTGCAGCTCGGCGAGATCACTGCCTTCCCGGTCATCATGACGGTGCTGGGTCTGGCTGCCATCTTCGGCCTGGAGCGCCGCAAGGTGCCGGGCGGCATCCTGATGGTGATCATCGCCATCTCCATCCTCGGCCTCATCTTCGATCCGAAAGTGACCTGGCAAGGCTTCTTCGCCATGCCTAGCCTGAGTGGCGAGAATGGCTCCCTGGTGGGCAGCATGGATCTGCTGGGCGCCCTCAATCCGGTGGTGATTCCGACCGTGTTGGCGCTGGTGATGACAGCCGTGTTTGACGCCACCGGCACCATCCGTGCCGTGGCCGGTCAGGCTGGCCTCATCAACGAGCGTGGTCACATCATCAGCGGTGGCAAGGCCCTGACTGCGGACTCCGTCAGCAGCATGGTGGCGGGCGTGGTAGGTGGTGCTCCGGCAGCCGTCTACATCGAATCTGCCGCAGGGACCGCTGCCGGCGGCAAGACAGGTCTGACCGCCACCCTGGTCGGCGTGCTCTTCCTGCTGATGATCTTCCTCTCCCCGCTGAGCTATCTGGTACCGGCCTACGCCACCGCACCGGCCCTGATGTATGTGGGCCTGCTGATGCTGGGCAACGTCACCAAGCTGGACTTCAACGACTCGGTCGATGCCCTTTCCGGCATGCTGTGCGCCGTCTTCATCGTGCTCACCTGCAACATCGTCACCGGCATCATGCTGGGCTTCGTGGCCCTGGTGGTCGGCCGCCTGTTTGCCGCCGAGTGGAAGAAGCTCAACATCGGCACCGTCATCATCGCTGTGGCCCTGGTGATCTTCTACGCCGGTGGCTGGGCCATCTAATCCTCACGCTATCGAGAAGGGCCCTGCGGGGCCCTTTTTCATGGCTGTGAGGCGGCTAACACTTTCCCGGATCTTCCCCATCCGCTCGTTTCAGATTGAAACGTCAGGCTTCGTTTGTTGTTTCAGATCCGAACCGAAATCCCTGTCATTTTTATCCCCCTATGGCTCGCTAGACTGGCTGCATCAACCATCTGTCCACCCGTATGGTGGCAAGCCAAGGAGTGAGCCATGAAGAAGCTGATCAATGCTGTCGATGCCGTGGTCCGTGAACAACTGATGGGGATGGCTGCTGCCCACCCCGAGCTCAAGGTGCGAATCGAACCCCACTACATCACCCGCGCCGACGCCCCCGTGGCGGGCAAGGTGGCGCTGGTCTCCGGCGGCGGCAGCGGCCACGAGCCCATGCACGGTGGCCTGGTGGGCAAAGGAATGCTGGATGGTGCCTGCCCCGGCGAGATCTTCACGTCCCCGACCCCGGATCAGATGTACGAGTGCGGTCAGGCCGTCGACGGCGGCGCGGGCGTGCTGTTTCTGGTGAAGAACTATACCGGCGACGTGCTCAACTTCGAGACCGCGGTCGAGCTGCTTCACGGTGACGGGGTCAAGGTGGGCTTCGCCCTCATTGATGACGACGTGGCGGTGAAGGACAGCCTCTACACCGCTGGCCGCCGTGGGGTTGCCACGACAGTGCTGTGCGAGAAGCTGGTCGGTGCCGCCGCCGAGGCGGGCTACGATCTGGCGCGTTGTGAGGCGCTGGCCCGCCGGATCAACAACCAGAGCCGCACCATAGGCGTGGCCATGCACGCCTGCACCGTCCCTGCTGCGGGCAAGCCCTCCTTCACCCTGGCGGACAACGAGGTGGAGTTCGGCGTGGGCATTCACGGTGAACCCGGCATTGAGCGCCGTCCCTTCACCGACCTCAACGCCCTGGTGGACGACATGTTCAAGGAGCTGACCGACAACAGCCCCTATGGCCGCACCCTGCGCCACTGGGACAGAGCCACCGGCAGCTGGCAGGAAGAACACACCTTTATCGAACCGCTCAATGGGGGTGACCGGGTCATCGTCCTGGTCAACAGCCTCGGCGGCACCCCCATCTCCGAGCTCTACGGCGTCTATGGTCGCCTCGCCACCCTGTGTGAAGAGGCGGGCATCCACCTGGTGCGCAACCTCATCGGCCCCTACTGCACCTCTCTCGACATGACCGGCATCTCCATCACCCTGCTCAAGGTGGATGACGAGCTGATGACTCTGTGGGATGCCCCCGTTCACACCCCCGCCCTGCGGCGCGGCTGCTGAGGAATATTCATGTTAAGCAAGCATCAGATCGTCAACTGGCTGCTCGACTGCGAGCACATCTTCACCGAGCAGCGTGACTACCTCACGGCGCTGGATACCGACATCGGCGACGGCGACCACGGCCTCAACATGCAGCGCGGCTTTGCCAAGGTGGCGGAGAAGCTGCCCGCGGTGGCGGACAAGGACATCGGCCAGGTGCTCAAAACCACCGGCATGACGTTGCTTTCCTCGGTCGGCGGCGCCAGCGGACCCCTCTACGGCACCTTCTTCATCCGGGCGGCCGCCAGCAGCGATGCCTGCCAGAGTCTGACCCTCGGCCAGCTCGGCAAGATGCTGAGCGACGGGGTGGAGGGGATCGTCTCCCGCGGCCGCGCCGAGCCGGGTGACAAGACCATGTGCGACGCCTGGTGGCCCGCTCTGGCCGCCCTGCAGCAGGCGGAACAACAGGGCCTGCCGCTCCCCGAGGCGCTGGACAAGGCGGTGGCTGCCGCCGCAGCCGGCACCGAGGCCACCATCCAGATGCAGGCTCGCAAGGGGCGCGCCAGCTATCTTGGTGAGCGCAGCATCGGCCATCAGGATGCGGGGGCCACCTCGACCCTGCTGCTGCTGACCGCCCTGCGTGACAGAGCGAGGTTGTGACATGATCGGCATCGTAGTGGTCTCTCACAGCGCCATGCTTGCGGCCGGTTTGAAAGCCCTGGCCGATCAGCTGGGCAGCCCGGCGAAACTGTTGCTGGCGGCCGGGGTCGATGACCCCGCCCATCCCATCGGCACCGACGCCATCGCCGTGATGAGTGCGATGGAAGAGGCGGACGACGGCAGCGGGGTGCTGGTGCTGATGGACTTGGGCAGCGCCCTCCTGAGCGCCGAGACCGCCCTCGAGCTGCTGCCCCCCGAGCTGAGCGCCCGGGTGCGGCTCAGCCCCGCCCCGCTGGTCGAGGGCACTCTGGCCGCCGTGGTGGCCGCTGGCGCAGGCCTGACGCTGGACGAGGTCGCCGCCGAGGCGCTTGGCGCCCTGGGTCCGAAACAGGGAATGCTGCCTGCCAGTGCGGCGCAGGCCACCACGGAGGCAGCCCCTGTTGCCGATGACGGCTGGCTGCGCAGCGAGGTGGTGGTGGAGAATCCCCACGGCCTGCATGTGCGCCCCGCCGCCCGGCTGGTCGCGGCACTCAAGCCCTTTGCCGCTGAACTCAAGCTGCAAAAGGGGGACAAAGAGGCGAATCCCCGCAGCCTGAGCCGGCTCGCCATGCTCGATGTGCGCCAGGGGGACAGGCTCATCCTGCTGGCGCGAGGGGAGGATGCCGGGGCGGCGCTGAGCTGCTTCCAGCAACTGGCGCGGGATCGCTTCGGCGACTGAAACATTCCCCCATCCGGGCCCCGTCAAGACGGGGCCCGCTTTTTTGAGGGGCGTTCTGGTCAGTGGTGGTAGTCGGCGGGATCGATGTCGAGCAGTTTGAGCCGCCGCCAGAGGGTGGTGCGGCTGATCCCGAGCTGGCGCGCCATCTGGCTGACCTGGCCCTTGCTGGCACGGGCGGCCCGCAGGATCGCCTGATGCTCCAGCTCCGCCAGGGTGAGCAGCGGCTGTCCCACCACCTCGTCCGCCAGCAGGCAATGACCCTGGCGGATGGCGGCCGGGAGCGCCCGGGGCGGGATCTGTGCCTCACTGCAATGCAGCAGGGCGTACTCGATGGCGCTGCGCAGCTCCCCCAGGTTGCCGGGCCAGGGGTAGGCCAGCAGGCAGTCGAGGGCGTCAGGGGTGAACTGACGCCCCGGTTCGCCCCCCTGCACCGTCAGGTGCTGGCGGATGAGTCCGGGCAGATCGGCGCTGCGTTCCCGCAGGCTCGGCAGCCAGAGTTCGCACCCTTGCAGCGCATAGAGCAGCTGGCGGCCGAATCCCCCCTCCTGCACCCGCTGCTCCAGCGGGGCGCTGCTGGTCGCGATGATCCTCACCCTGAGGGGGAGGATGCGGGCGGAGTCGAAGCGCTGGATGCGCCCCGTCTTGAGCAGTTGCAGCAGGGCGGCCTGCATGGGGGCGGGCAGGCACTCCACCTGCTCCAGCACTAGCGTGCCACCGTGAGCCAGCTCGAACTTGCCTGCCCGCTCCTGCCCCGCCTCGTCGGACCCCATGAGTTCCAGCGCCATCCGCTCTCTCGGCCATGCCTGGCAGTTGAAGATGACCAGGGGGCCGGCGGCTCGCTCGCTGCCAAAGTGGATGGCCTCCGCCAGCTGGGCCTTGCCCACCTCCTCCTCCCCCCGCAGCAGGACGGGGCCCTGTCCCCTGGCCGCCTGGCGGGCGTGGCGCAGCAGTTTGCGCATGGCGCTCGACTCCCCCACCAGGGCGGAGAGCTCGGGCACCGTCTGGCGCAGTTGATGAATGGCGCGCAGCCGATCGGTGGGATGGAGCAGGACGATGAAGCTGACCCCGTCCGGCCCCGGCAGGGGCTTGAGGCTCACCAGGGCGTCGATGAAGGCCTCGCCCCGGGTCTCCCGCCGCTCCAGCGTCACCTCCACATGGCTCAGGGGGGTCATCTCCGCGATGGCCAGACGCAGGCGCTGGGGCAACAGCAGATGGTGATCGAGGGGCTGACCCAGACAGACAGCCGGGTCGAGTTGCAGCCGACTGGCCGCCAGGGCGTTGAGGTAGCGCAGCCGCCCCTGGGGATCCCAGGCCAGCACGCCGTCTTCCATGCCATCCAGCAGGGCATAGAGCTCGCTCAAATGGTGCTGGGACTCCTGCATCAGGCGCTCCATCTGCAGCAGATTGGCCAGCTCGCGGCCGGCGCTGACGGTGAGCGCGAGATCTCCCGGCGCGGCCTCCTCCACCCGGCAGATCAGGGCCACGATCGCCACCTGGCGACCGGTGCTGTTGTAGACGGGGCTGGCACAGCAGTGCCAGGGGTGGAGACGCTGGTTGAAGTGCTGGGGGCCGCTGACGCAGAGCGGTACCCCCTCCAGGGCCGCGAGGTTGACGGCATTGGTGCCGATGCGTCCCTCGCTGAAAAATGCGCCTGGGCCAAAACCGAGGGTCGCCAGCGCCTGCAGGGTATCGGGGTGGCCGGTCCGGGCCAGCAGGCAACCGCTCTCATCGGTGAGCAGCAGGGCGCAGGGGCGCCCCTCCATGAACTCGTAGAGATCCTCCAGCGCCATCTCGCCGGTGGTGAGCAGGTCCCGTTTGCGCTGGCGCAGGCTCTCCAGGGTCTGCCCTCTGGCGCAGTGGGGAGGATGCCAGAGGGACGCGCTGGTCTGGTGGGCACAGCGCAGCCAGGAGGCCTGCAGGTGCTCGGGCCAGGACGAGAGGGGCTGGGGAACGGATGGCATGGTCACGGCGATATCCGGCAAGAGGGAAGGGGCCATTTAATCACCCTTGCCGCCCCGATTCAGTGACCGCTCTCAGAGTGTCGCGTCCTGGTCCCGGGTGGCAGCCTCTGCGGCAAACTGCTGCTGGAGCCATTGGCTCACCGCGCGGCACTGGGGGCTGCCTTCGCTCTCCTGATGGGTCAGCATGTTCCAGTTCGGCCCGGCCACCCGGTGGGACGAGAGGGGCAGCAGCCACCCCTGTCGGCGTGCGTCGCGAGAGAGCAGCTCGCTCGCCAGCGCCACCCCGAGCCCGGCGCTGGCCGCATCCTGCAACAAGCCGGGATCGGAGAAGTTGAGCCCCTGGGTCTGCAGGTGCAGATCGTCGCCGCCCTTGAGGGTCCAGTGGTGCCAGTCCATCTCCCGCTCCCCGTGCAGGGTGGTGCGCTCATGCGCGGGCTGTGCCAGCACGGCCGGGCTCGCCACCGGCAGCAGCCGATCCGCCAGCAGCGGCTGATGGCGGCATTCCGCCTGGGGGGCCAGGCCCCAGCGCAGCGAAATGTCGATGGTCTGTTCGGCCATGTTCGGCGTGTCGTCGCTGGTGAACAGCCAGAGATCGATGCCCGGATGCTGACGGTGAAGGTCGGCCAGCCGGGGCAGCAGCCAGAGGCGGGCGATGGCGGTACTGGTGTTGAGCACAAGCTGGTTCGGCTTGCGGTACTGCTCGAGGCGCTGTATTCCCACCGCCAGTTGCAGCAGCACCTGCTGGGTCGTCTCCAGCAGATCCTGGCCCGCGTCGGTCAGGGCGACGGAACGTCCCTGGCGGTGAAACAGAGGCTGGCCAAGCAGCTCCTCCAGCGAGCGGATCTGCTGACTGATGGCAGACTGGGTGAGGTGCAGCTCCTGGGCCGCCTGATGAAAGCTGCCGAGCCTGGCCGCCGCCTCGAAGCCGCGCAGCACGTTGAGAGGGGGCCAGTGTTTGAACATCATTGATTAGCTCCGCTTATCACTTTTATCGAAAATCGATCGTTTGTTACCCATCAACGGGGAGAATAGTCTATTCCCATCGTCAATAACCTTAATAGTACCTAATCAGAGAGGCTGAGATGCGCGAGCAGGGAATGAGGGCTGTGGGCTGGCTCATGCCAGCGGAGTGGTGCCGGCACGCGGCGACCTGGATGGTCTGGCCGCACAACAAGGCGCTGTGGGAAAACGGCTGGGGCGTAACCCTGTCCCAGGTCCAGCAGGACTTCGCCCGGGTGGTCAATGCCATCGCCCGCTTCGAACCGGTGAACCTGGTGGTGGATCCCGCCGCACAGGCGGAGGCTCGCGCCCTGTGCGGCGACGGGGTGCGCTTCATTCCCCTGCCGGTGGATGACAGCTGGTGCCGTGACTCCGGCCCCACCTTCATCTGCCATCCCGAGCTTGGCACCGCCGGGATCAGCTGGCGTTTCAACGCCTGGGGCGGCAAGTCGGCCCACGGTCTGGATGAGGGGCTGGCGCGACGCGTTCTCAACAGCCTGGAGCTGGAGTGCATCGGCAGCTTCCTCGCCAACGAAGGGGGCGCCATCCATGTGGATGGGGAGGGCACCCTGATCACCACGGAGTCGGTGCTGCTCAACAGCAACCGCAACCCCGGCATGACCAAAGTGGAGATCGAACGGATCTTCAGCCGCCTGCTCGGCATCGAGAAGACTATCTGGCTGCCGGGGGATCCGGACCACGTCACCGGCGACATGACGGACGGTCATGTGGACGGGGTCTGCGCCTTCAGCCGCCCCGGCCACCTGCTGGTGGATGCCACCCTGGACGGGAACTCCACCTATGGCCGCGTGGTGCGGGAGAACCGCCGAGCCCTGGCCCTGGCCACCGATGCGAGAGGTCGCTCCTTCGAGTGCCTCGAGCTGTTCGAGGCGAGCGAGGCGGTGGACGCCGAGGCGGAAGTGTTCTGCGCCTCCTACACCAACTTCTACCTCGCCAACGGCGCCATCATCATGCCCGCCTACGGCGTAGGCGCGGACGAGGCGGCTGGGGAAGTGCTGAGGCGCGCCTTCCCGAACCGGCAGCTGGTGCCGGTGCGCATCAACCAGTTGGCCCACGGCGGGGGCGGCATTCACTGCATCACCCAGCAGCAGCCGGTCTGGCCGGTGCAGGGGTAAGCGTTTGGAGCGGCCTCGTCAGGCGTCTGCGAGGCCTCATGACGGGATCAGGGAGGAGAGATTCATGAACAAGGTCGTCGCAACCATGCAGTCTGCCTGTCAGGGGGAACGCGTGTCAGGGAGGGTATCCGGATGAGCAAGATCGTTGTCGCCACCACACAATTCGCTTGCAGCTGGGAGCTGGAGCGCAATCTGGACACAGCGGAGAGCCTGGTACGGGAAGCCGCCGCCAGGGGGGCCAACCTGGTGCTGTTGCAGGAGCTCTTCGCCACCCCCTATTTCTGCATCGAGCAATACCACGGCCATCTGGCGCTGGCGGAGTCGTTCGAGCAGAGCCGGGTGCTGCGCCGCTTCTCGGCGCTGGCGCGGGAACTGGGGGTGGTGCTGCCCATCAGCTGGTTTGAGCGCGCGGGCAACGCCTGCTTCAACTCCCTGGCGATGGCGGATGCGGATGGTCGCCTGCTCGGGGTCTATCGCAAGACCCATATCCCGAACGCCATCGGCTATCAGGAGAAGGAGTATTTCAGCCCGGGGGATACGGGGTTTCGGGTCTGGGACACGGCCGCTGGCCGCATCGGGGTCGGCATCTGCTGGGATCAGTGGTTCCCGGAGGCGGCCCGCGCCATGGCGCTGCAGGGGGCCGAGCTGCTGCTCTATCCCACCGCCATCGGCTCGGAGCCGGGGGCAGAGGGGCTCGATTCCCGGGATCACTGGCAGCTGACCCAGCGCGGCCACGCCGCCGCCAACATCATGCCGGTGATCGTCGCCAACCGCATCGGACGCGAGGTGGCGACCCGGGATCCCGAGTTGCAGATGCGCTTCTATGGCTCCTCCTTCATCACGGATCACAAGGGGGCCCTGCTGGCCGAGGCGGACAGGGATACCCCGGGCGTGCTGGTGCGGGAGCTGGATCTCGCCGCCATGGCCGAGGAGCGGCTGACCTGGGGCATCTACCGGGATCGTCGCCCCGAGATGTATGGCGCCTTGCTGAGCCTGGACGGACGCAGCCATCGGGGAGGGCGTCCATCATGAGCGCCTTGACCAAGATAGCCACGGCACTGGCCCTGCTGCTGGGTCTGGGGGCCCAGGCCGCAGAAGGGGCGGGGGAGGCGACAGAGGAGAAGGTGCTGCGCCTCTACAACTGGTCCGATTATTTCGCCCCCGATACCCTGAGCGAATTCACCCGGGAGACCGGGATCCTGGTCATCTACGACGTGATGGACAGCAGCGAGACCCTGGAGGCCAAGCTGATGGCGGGTCGCAGCGGGTATGACCTCATCTTCCCGGGGGACACGGTGGCAGAGCGGCTGATGCGGGCGGGCAGTTTACAGCCGCTCGACAAGGGCAAGCTGCAACACCTGGGGGACATAGACCCCGGCCTGGCGCGGTTGCAGCAGGCCTACCCCCATGCGAAGGAGGCCGTGGTGCCCTACACCTGGGGCACCATAGGGCTCACCTACAACGCGGACGCCATCCGGCAGAGGATGCCGGATGCCCCGGTCAGCAGCCTGGACATGCTGTTCAAGCCCGAGCTGGCGGCGAAATTTGCAGATTGCGGCATCTCGGTCATCGACTCCCCGGACGAGGTGCTGGCGGTGGTGCTGCACTATCTTGGGCGGGATCCCCGCAGCGGCAAGGCGGACGATCTGGAGGCGGCCCTGGCCCTGCTCAAGGGGATCAAGCCCTATATCCGCAAGTTCCAGTCCCAGCCGGTAACCCAGCTGGTGAACGGGGATCTCTGCCTCTCCCTGGGCTACAGCGGCGACATGACCCAGGCCAGGCGCGCCGCCGCCGAGGCGGGCAAGCGGGTCGACTTCGAATACCGATTGCCGAAGGAGGGGAGCACCATCTGGATGGACACCATGGCGATCCCGGCGGATGCCCCCCATCCTGACTATGCCTATGCCTTTATCAACTTCGTGATGCGCCCGGCCAACATGGCAGCCATCACCAACAGCACCGGTTATCCGACTGCCAGTGCCAAGGCCAGACCCATGGTGGATGCCACCATGACGGCCAACCCGGATATCTACCTGGACGAGGCCAGCTACCAGCGGCTCATTCCGGGTCAGGATATAGCACAATCCCAGATGCGTGCCCGCATGCGAGCCTGGACTCGCTTCAAGAGCAGCCTCTGAACCCAGGAGTAGAACGATGTTTTCCCGACGCCACGTATTGAAACAGCTGGTTGCCCTTGGCGCCATTGCCGGGTTTGGCAGCCTGCCCGGTGCCCGCGCGGCCTTCGCCGCCGGCGAGCCCGGCGCCGCCGCTCGCTACCACATGCCGGAGGAGTCCTCCCCCCAGGCCCTGGTGTGGGTGGCCTTCGGGGCCACCAGCGAGATCTGGGGTCGCCACTACAAGGAGGTGCAGGCCACCATAGGGCGGCTGGTGCAGGCCATGGTGCCCTACACCCGGGTCAACGTGCTCTGCCATGAGGATGACGAGGCGCTGGCGCGCCAGTTGTGCGGCGAGCGCAACACCCACTTCGTCCACGCCGAGATGGATGACATCTGGCTGCGGGATACCGGCGGCGTCTTCGTGCAGGACGAGCAGGGAGGGCTCGGTCTGATGGACTTCAACTTCAACGGCTGGGGTGACAAGCAGGAGCACAGCCATGACGCCAGGGTCGCCGCCCTGGTGGGCCGGCAGACGGATGCCTATTACCTGCAGAGCGAGCTCATCGGTGAGGGGGGCGGCATCGAGGTGGATGGCAACGGCACCGCCATCATGACCGAGAGCAGCTGGATCAACAGCAACCGCAACCCCGGCCTCACCAAGGCGCAGGTGGAGGCGGAGCTCAAGGCCAACCTGGGGCTGCGCAAGATCATCTGGCTGCCGGGGATCAAGGGCCGTGACATCACGGATGCCCACGTGGACTTCTACGCCCGCTTCGTGCGCCCCGGGGTGGTGGTGATCAACATGGACAACGATCCCGACTCCTACGACTACAAGGTGACCCGCCAGCACCTCGCCATCCTGCAGCAGGCGACGGACGCCGACGGCAACAAGCTGGAGCTGCATCAGCTGCCGCCGCCCCTGGGCGGGCGGGACAACAAGTTCAGCCGCAGCCCGGACTTTGCCGCCGGTTACATCAACTACCTGCCCATCAACGGCGCCGTCATCGCTCCCCAGTTCGGGGATGCCAGGGCCGACCGCCATTGCCGGGATCTGCTGGCCAGCCTCTATCCGGGGCGCAAGATAGTGCAGATAGACATAGACCCGGTGGCGGCCGGGGGCGGCGGCATCCACTGCATCACCCTCCATCAACCTGCCTGAACTTACGCGCAGGCCGCTCTGGCGGAGTGACGCAGGACAAGGGGCGCTTCGGCGCCCCTTGTCCTTGCTGGCGTTCCATGGCGCCTCGCTCAGATCCCCGTCATGCCGATCTCGTCGAGCTGGACGTGAGCGGGTTGGCGCAGGGTGTAGAGCACGGCCTCGGCCAGATCCTCCACCTGGAGCCAGCCGGGCTTGCGATCAGCGGCGCAAGCCGGGGGCGGCACCTGCACCAGGCCTGGGCAGAGGGTGTGGACCCGGACGCCCTGGTGTTGCACCTCTTCCCGCAGTGCCCGGGCGAACCCCAGCACCGCAAACTTGGCGGCGCAGTAGACGCTGGCCCTGGCATAGCCGTGCCTGGCGGCCTGGGAGGCGATGTTGATGACGGTGCCGTGGCGGTTTGCCAGCATGTCCGGCAGGCAGGCCCGGGTCAGCAGGAAGGTGCCCTTGGCACAGGTATCCATCACCCTGTCCCACTCCGATTCCGGCAGGTCCTGTACCAGGTGGTCGCTGCCGACCCCGCTGTTGTTGATGAGCAGATCGACGGGGCCGAGCCGCTCCCGGATCCGGGCATGGCCGTCCCGCACCTGATCGCCGTCGCACACATCCAGCGCCAGTGCCATGACTCGCACCCCGTATCGTGCCTCCAGTCTGGCCGCTTCCTGCTCCAGCAGCCCCAGGCGGCGGGAAGCCAGGATCAGTTCCACCCCCTGGCTGGCCAGGGCCTCGGCGATGGCCAGTCCGATGCCGCTGGCGCCGCCGCTGATGAGGGCCCGTGTTGCTCTCAGTTCGTTCATCTTGTCTTCTCCTCCAATGGTGCAGGCATTGTGGCGGGCGCCTTCGGCAGGGAACAGGGGAGGGGAAGGAGTGATTCGAACCCTGGTTCGTGTTTTGGCGTTCCGGTTCGAACTTTGGTTCTAAACGCCGCGACCGGCCGTCGGTTCGATTAGCCGTAAGGGGTAATCGGACGTTCGCGTAAATCAATTCTCCCGCTATAACAGCCATCCATATTTCCCTGCTGACAGATGCCGCTGATTCATGGACACACCGGACAGCGGCACCTCGATCGTCCGATTACGCTTCGCTAATCGAACCTACATGGGACGGTAATAAACAAAAGAGCCGCCCTGGGGCGGCTCTTTGCATCGGGGATGAATGAATCGTCACGGCGCCTTGGGCGGCTCCACCAGAGCGGTCGCCGGTTGGTCATCTTCCTTGATCCAGGCATCCAGCAGGGTGTAGCCCACCGCCAACACCACGGGGCCGATGAAGAGACCGATGATCCCCAGCGCCAGCAGGCCGCCGATGACCCCCACCAGAATGAGGATCAGCGGCAGGTCGGCCCCGCGCTTGATGAGGAAGGGGCGCAGGAAGTTGTCCATGGTGCCCGCCAGCAGGGACCAGACCAGCAGGAAGGTGCCCCAGGTGGTGTCCCCGCTCCAGTAGAGGTAGCCGACGCTGGCCAGCAGCACCGGGAAGGGGCCTATCTGGGCGACGATCAGCAGGAACATCAGCACCACCAGCACCATGACATAGGGAATGCCGGCGATGAGCAGGCCCAGGCCCGCCACCGAGGATTGCACCAGGGCGGTCACCACCACCCCCATGGCGACGGCACGGATGGCCTGGGAGGCGAGCACCACCGCATTGTCACCGCGCTGGCCCGCCAGACGGTGGGCGAAGCGGCGAATGCCTTCTGCCGCCTTCTCTCCCGAGTGGTAGAGCAGGCCGCAGATGGCCACGGTCAGCAGGAAGTGGACGAACAGCAGGCCGAGGTTGCCCGCCTGGGCCGCCAGCCAGCGGGCGGTCTGGCCGAAGTAGGGGGCCAGCTTGGTGAACAGCACCTGGCCGCCGCTCGCGAGGATCTGCTGCCAGAAGTCGTAGAGTTTGTCGCCCACCAGGGGTACTTGCTGCAACCAGAGCAGCTCGGGGGGCGGGGATTGGCTGAGCTCGGTGCCCAGCTCGATGAGCATGGGGGCCTTCTCCGCCACGTTGGCCAGCGTCATGAAGAGGGGAATGACGAAGATGAGCAGCAAGATGCTGGTCATCAGCAACGCCGCCAGGGTGCGTTTGCCCCACAGCAGGCGCTGGGCCATCTGCATCAGGGGCCAGGTGGCGATGGTGATCATGGTCGACCACACCAGGGCGGGCAGGAAGGGGCGCAAGACCATGAAGCACGAGATGATGAGCAGGCTGAGGAACAGCAAACCCAGGGTGATCTTGGCCAAATCCACTTTTTTCATATTCATGGCATTCCCTTAACGAGGGGTTGAGCGCCCGGTTCGGGCACCGTGACGGATAGCGGACAACGACCACCAGAGCCCGGCGCTGAGCCAGAACCCCAGGCAGCCAAAGAGCCACCCTTGTCCCGCGAGGATCAGCAGAGAGCTGCTGGTGAGCGCGGGCACCAGGAACAGGAGCCCTGCCACGACCAGTCCCCCTGCCAGGGTCAGCAGCGCGGCGGGCAGGGCGGGGGTGGGGCTCCGTTCGAGTGATAGCAGATTACCCGATACCAGCCCCAGGGTGAACATGGCAAGCCCGGCCAGGGCGGTGGACTGGGTGAGCCAGGCCGAGAGGGCGCTGGCGATGAGCAGCCCGGCCCAGGGGAACGGGCGTGCCGCCAGCTTCGCCAGCGGGGCGCGCAGTGCCAGCAGCAGGGCCCCCAGGGCAAGGCCGGCCACCACATCCGAGAGGAAGTGGACCCCCAGCCAGACCCGGGCCAGCCCGGCCACGCTGGCCAGCAACAGGGCCAGCAGGGCCCCCTGCCAAACCCGCAGCGCCGGCAGCCAGCCAAGCAGCAGGCCCCAGTAGAGCAGGGTCGAGGCGGCGTGGCCGCTCGGCATGCCGAAGCCCTGGGCACTCTGGCGGGCCAGCTCGGGTTGCAGGTGGAAGGGCCTGGGCCAGCCAATGCCCGCCTTGAGCAGGTTCACCACCAGGGTGAGCAGCACCATGGCAAACAGCAGGTGGCGCAGCCTGGACCAGCCGAGCAGGGGCAGCAGCAAGGGCAGCAGCGCCAGCTGGAAGGGGACCGAGCCCAGCAGATTGCCCGCCCTTGGCCAGAGCGCATCCGCCCCGAGCCATTGTTGCAGGCGCTGGATCAGCGGCAACTCGGCGCGGTGCAGCGCACTGGCCGCGTCGCTGAAATCCGTCACCCACAGCACCTGGCTCTCGGGCACCTCGGCCAGCCTCGGGGCTATCCAGTCGAGCTGCGCCGGGAAGCGACGCTGGTCAGGGGGCAGGTCGGCGGCCGCGATCAGCCTGGCGTTCAGGATCTCGCCACCGAGATCCGGGGCCTGGAGCAGGGAGACAAACCCCGTCCCCCGCTGGACCCGCAGGGGCTCCAGGGTCTGGCAGGCGAACACCCTGGCCCGTTGCCAGCGCCCCAGCTCGCCGGTGACGCGACCCTGGAGGCCGGTCTCCTCGAACAGCTCGCGCAGGGCCGCCTGCTCCGGGGTCTCCCCCCTGTCGATGTAACCGCCGCTCAGGCTGTAGCGCGAGGAGAGCCTGTCCTGCACCAGCAGGATCCCTTGCTGGTGGCGGATCACGCAGGCGGCCGCAGAGGGAGGGGATTCGGCGCGGGAGGCGGGCAGGGCACCGCCCAGCAACAGCAGCAGGCAGAAGACGACTCGAAACATGATGACACCCAGAGGCAAGGAGTGGGGACAAGGGTCACAGAAATCAGACGGCCGGGCAATGGCTTGCAGGGGGCACCGACCCTGTCGGGGACGCAAGGATTGCCGTCTGCGCGGGCAGTCCCTAGTATTGGCGGCTATTGTTCTTCTCATTCACTACATTGTGGGGCTCTTCATGCGACAGTTCGGTTTCTTTCTGGGGATTGCCATCGGCGTCATCCTGATACTGTTTGGCAGCATCGTCATCTTCCAGGCCCTGCCTGCGGCGCTGGACGTGCTGGAGATGCCGAGCCGGATCCCCTTCGTGCGCGAGGTGTACACCTGGCTGATGAGCAGCGCCAACGGGCTCACCGCCCAGCTGGAGCAGAACTTCCTGGAGGCCTTCCAGACGGTGCTCAAGCTGATCCTGCTCATCACCTTCATGTGGGTCTGCGTCAAGCTGGTCAACATGGGGGTGCTGATCATCCGGGCCGGCGTCGACCTTATCCGCACCGCCATCGAGCACAGCGAAGAGAAGGGTGCCAAGCCCACCGAGCAGGACCGCCATTTCTGATCTTCCCCTGCCACGGGTCAGATAAACAACAGGCCATCATGTGATGGCCTGTTTTTATGGTGGCATGACGCTTAAAAAAGTCAGTTAAGCAGTTTTTCCAGCTCCGCTTCGGCATCCGCCCTGGCCTGATCGCTCAGGGTGCCGGAAGTCGCTTCCCGCTTCTCGCCCTGTTGCTGCACCGCCTTGGCTGCTTGCTGCTGTGCACTGGTCGCGGCACTGATGGTCGCTGCGCTGCTGGCGGCCTGCTTGGCGCTGTCGCTCACCGCCTTGGCGGCTTGCTGCTGCGCACTGGTCGCGGTACTGATGGTTGCGGCACTGCTGGCGGCCTGTTTGGCGGTGTCACTCACCGCCTTGGCGGCTTGCTGCTGCGCCGTGGTTGCGGCACTGCTGACGGCCTGCTTGGCGCTGTCGCTCACCGCCTTGGCGGCTTGTTGCTGCGCCGTGGTTGCGGCACTGCTGACGGCCTGCTTGGCGCTGTCGCTCACCGCCTTGGCGGCTTGCTGCTGCGCCGTGGTCGCGGCACTGATGGCGGTGGCACTGCTGACGGCCTGCTTGGCGCTGTCGCTCACCGCCTTGGTGGCTTGCTGCTGCGCTGTGGTTGCGGTGCTGCTGGCAGCTTGCTTGGCGCTGTCGCTCACCGCCTTGGTCGCTTGTTGCTGCGCCGTGGTGGCGGCACTGCCGATCACCTGTCTGGTGGAGTCGGACAGGGCCTTGCTGGCGCTCTGTTGCAGGCCCCCCATCATGGTGCCCAGCAGAGAACTGCCAGCGCCCGTGAGCCCCTGACCGGCACCGGTCAGGGCCGTGGCGGCCGGGGTGGCCTGGGACTGCCAGCCCTGCATGGCGCTGGGCCAGGTCGGGGTTGCGGCCGTCAGGTTTTCCCCGAAGACTTGGGTCGCCCCGTCACCTTTTTGCACCATGACGGCGAGCTGGTTGGTGTCGGCGTTCCAGACCATGCCGGCCTGTTTGGCTACGTCCGGCACGGGGGCGTAGCGGGAGACCACGTAAAAGAGCGGCCCCTCCTGTTGCAGCTCGTCGGCGGTCTTGAGCAGTTGCATGGTGTTCTCGTAGTTGGGCCCCAGCATGGCGGTCATTCTGTCCTTGATCAGCGGCTGCTCGAACAGGTTGGCCTCGTTCGGATCGAAACCGACCAGCGGCTTGAGCAGGGCCCACATCAGCTGGCTGGTGGGGCTCATCATCAGCAGGGGGGCGACACAGGCGGACAACATCAGGCTCAGGCAGGCAGCCTTGAGCAACGGCATGATACGCATTGACAACATATCCAGTTAATTATCTGATTATTAAGGGTTATTCATTACCGCATCCCGGCGATGCCGGTGGGGGCCCACGGCAGAGCCCTGACAGGCCTTTGCGGGCGCAGGCAGGCTATCATATTGCTTCCGGAATGCCAGATGAGCCGACATTTATTGGTCAAGTCGAGGGCTCTGCTGGTCGCTTTACACTTTCACTCCCCCGTGACAGGAATTCCCATGATCCGTTGTGCAGGTTGTCTGCTGGCCCTTGGCTGGCTCTTCCCCGCGTTGGCCGCCCCGGCGTCCAACACCCTCAGCCACTCGGTGGGCACCGAGCTGGTGCTGCCCCTTGGTTCGCTGCCCGAGCGGGTGTGCTGGTATCAGGATCAGAAATACTCCCAGGGGGCCCGTATCCAGCAGGGGGAGCTCTGGCTGGAGTGCGCGCCGCAACAGGCGATGGAGACCAATGGTCCCCTGATCTGGCGAGAGGTGACGACGCCGTCACAGAGTGGTGAACCGGAGGGCAACCAGCGGACGATCCGGGTGGGCCAGTGAGCCTTTTCTTGATCCAGCTACAGACACGGGCGTGATCTCTATCGCATAATGCGGCTCTTTCTTCTCTTGACTGGGATCTAAGCAATGGCTCGTCGCTCTTCCAATGCACAACGTCGTCGCAGTAGCTGGTGGTACAAACGCTTGTTGGCAAGGGAGCGGGAAGAGCGCGAAGCGCGTTCCGTCCGGGATTGATACCGCATTGAACAACGGAGCCTCGGGCTCCGTTTTTATTGGTGACTAAAAGTGCATTACCGCAGGCAGGTTTATTACCACAGGTGAATAATGGTGCCGCTCTGCCAGTGCACAACGTCGTTGCCGCCGTGAGCTGGCGGTACAAACCCTTGTTGGCAAGGGAGGGAAGCGCGCGAGGGCGCTGCGTCCGGGATGGATACGGCATGGAAAAACGGAGCCTCGGGCTCCGTTTTTATGGGTGACTAAAAGTGCATTACCGCAGGCAGGTTTATTACCACAGGTGAATAATGGTGCCGCTCTGCCAGTGCACAACGTCGTTGCCGTCGTGAGCTGGCGGTACCAACCCTTGTTGGCAAGGGAGGGAAGCGCGCGAGGGCGCGGCGTCCGGGATGGATACGGCATGGAAGAACGGAGCCTCGGGCTCCGTTTTTATGGGTGACTAAAAGAGCATTATCGCAGGCAGGTTTATTACCACAGGTGGACAATGGTGCCGCTCTGCCAGTGGACAACGTCGTTGCCGTCGTGAGCTGGCGGTACAAACCCTTGTTGGCAAGGGAGGGAAGCGCGCGAGGGCGCTGCGTCCAGGATGGATACAGCATTGATCAACAGAGCCCTGGGCTGCGTTTTTCATTCATCAAAGACCGTCATGCGAGAACGGGGGCCATCAGGCCCCCGTTTTGCTTTTGCAGAGGTTGGCTGCCTGCGACTCAGCGTTGCAGGGCGGCCAGGGCCAGCTCGACCCGTTTGGCGTACTCGGGGTCGGCCTGCTCGAAGTGCCTGAGCTGGGCTGCGACGATGGCGTCATCCTCCACATTGATGAGGGAGCGGGCCAGGTTGGCGGCGAGGCGGGCGCGCTGTCCCTCGTCCATCAGGCGGAAGAGATCCCCCGGCTGGCTGTAGTAGTCGCTGTCGTAGTCACGAAAATCGTAGTGCAGGGCAGTCCCTTCCAGACTCAGGGCCGGTTCGTGCTGCTCGCTCGGCTGCTGGGTGCCGAAGCGGTTCGGTTGGTAGTTGGGGCTGGCGCCACCGTTGCTGTCCGCCCGCATGGCGCCGTCGCGGTGGGCACCGTGGTGGAACGGGCAGCGCGGGGCGTTGACCGGCAGCAGGCCGTGGTTGACGCCGAGGCGGTAGCGCTGGGTGTCACCGTAGGAGAAGAGCCGCCCCTGCAACATGCGATCCGGCGAGAAGCCGATGCCGGGCACCACGTTGGCCGGGGTGAAGGCGGCCTGCTCCACGTGGGCGAAGTAGTTGTCCGGGTTCTGGTTGAGCTCCAGCACGCCCACCGGGATGAGCGGGTAGTCCTTGTGGGGCCACACCTTGGTGAGGTCGAACGGGTGGATCTTGTAGGTCTGGGCCTCGGCCTCTGGCATCACCTGCACATAGACCTTCCAGCGCGGGAAGTCCCCCCGCTCGATGGCGTCGAACAGATCCGCCTGGCTGGTCTCTCTGTCCTGACCGACGGCGGTGGCCGCCTCTTCATCGGTGTAGAAGCTGTGGCCCTGCTCGGTCTTGAAGTGGAACTTGACCCAGAAGCGCTCGTTGGCCGAGTTGATGAAGCTGAAGGTGTGGCTGCCGTAGCCGTTCATCTCCCGCAGGCTCCTGGGAATGCCGCGATCGCTGAAGAGGATGGTGACCTGATGCAGGGATTCCGGGTGGCGTGACCAGAAGTCCCAGGCTGCGGTGGCGCTGCGCAGGTTGGTGCGGGGATCCCGCTTCTGGGTGTGGATGAA
The DNA here is from genome assembly GCF_040907855.1 of Aeromonas sp. s4. NCBI lineage: Bacteria > Pseudomonadati > Pseudomonadota > Gammaproteobacteria > Aeromonadales > Aeromonadaceae > Aeromonas > Aeromonas sp. s4. Next base: position 20,187 of record NZ_JBFOCP010000001.1, read on the forward strand.
GTCGGGGAATTTCAGGGGATCGCGAATGAAGAACACCGGGGTGTTATTGCCCACCAGATCCCAGTTGCCCTGCTCGGTGTAGAACTTGAGGGCGAAGCCGCGCACGTCACGCTCGGCGTCGGCGGCCCCCTTCTCGCCGGCCACGGTGGAGAAGCGCAGGAACACCGGGGTCTGCTTGCCGACGGCGTTGAACAGGTCGGCCTTGCTGAAGGCGCTGATGTCGTGGGTCACGGTGAAGGTGCCGTAGGCGCCCGAGCCTTTGGCGTGCACCACCCGCTCGGGAATGCGCTCGCGGTCGAAGTGGGCGAGTTTCTCCATCAACCAGATGTCTTGCATCAGGACGGGGCCGCGGGGGCCGGCGGTGAGGCTGTTGTTGTTGTCGACGACGGGGGCGCCGTTGGCGCTGCGCAGGGTCTTGTCGGTCATGGCGGGTCTCCTTGTGATGAGTCGCCAGACTAGGTGAAGTGGGGGAGCGGCTCCAATGGAGTGTGCCTAACCCTTTGATTGGTTTCGCTGATGGGGGTGGAAACAGACGCCAGCCTTGCGGCAAGATGGGATTCAGCCAATCAGGAGGTCTCATGTCCATCACCATTCGCCGCGCCGGGCCGGAAGATGCCGCCGCCCTGCGGGATCTTCACGCCATGCCCCATGCCCAGGCGGGCACCCTGCAACTTCCCTTCCCCTCCCTGCAGCAGTGGGAGCAGAAGCTGACCCCGCGGGATGGCATCTACAGCCTGCTGGCGGAGTGCGAGGGGGAGGTGGCGGGTGCGCTGGTTCTGATGGTGGAGCCGGCCCCCCGTCGCCGCCACGTGGCGAGCATCGGCATGGCGGTACACGATGACTGGGCCGGGCGCGGGGTGGGCACTGCCCTGATGCAGGCTGCGCTGGATCTGGCGGACAACTGGCTCGGCTTGACGCGGGTGGAGCTGACGGTCTGGGCCGACAATCAGGCGGCCCTGGCCCTCTATCGCAAGGCGGGCTTTGTGGAGGAGGGCGTAGCCCGGGATTACGGCCTGCGTCATGGGGTGCTGGTGGATGCCCTCTACATGGCCAGGGTGCGCCGATGATCGACTATCGCGAGCGTCTGACGCCGGTGCTGCGGGCACTGGAGCAGGATCCGGATCTCTCCATCGAGGCGCTGGCGAGTCGCGCCTGCCTCTCCCTCTACCATTTCCACCGGGTGTTCACCGCCGTGGTGGGGGAGGCCCCCGGCGAGATGTGCCGCCGCCTGCGGATGCAGCGGGCGGCCTGGCAGCTCTGCTACACCGATGCCAGCGTCACCGCCATCGCTCTGGGGGCGGGACTTGGCAGCTCCCAGGCTTTCGCCAAGGCGTTTCGCCGTCACTATGGTTGCACCCCAGGGGCGTTTCGCCGCGACAAGGGCAAGAACGGACACCTGGATCGCAAGGAAGGACACGCATGGCAAGGGGCACTCCCTTATGCTGAAGGCCACTCATCAGCAAGGAGCAACACCATGAACACCGTCGAGATGGACGCCCGCACCCTGGCCTATATCCGCGTGACCGGCCCCTATGGCGAAGGGTATGACGCCGTCTGCCATCGCCTTCACCAGTGGGCCGCGCCCCGTGGCCTGGAAGGGGGAGAGTGGATCTTCATCTACCACGACAACCCCGAGGTGACGCCGCCGGCCCAGTGCCGCACCGACATCGGCATCAGCGTACCGGTGGGGACCCAGGGCTCGGGAGAGGTGGAAATTCAGCTCATCCCCGCCGGACGCTACGCCCAGTCCCGCTATCTCATCACGGATCGCAGCCAGTACGGGGAGCGCTGGCAGGAGCACATCGGCGATATCGTCGCGGCCGGGCTCGCCTTTGGGGACGGCCCCTGCTTCGAGCTCTATCACAGCGTGAGCAATGACCCCCTGCGGGATGACGTGAGCTTCTGCTCCAGCGTGCGCTAGGCAGGCGGCAATAAAACGAGGCGCCCAAGGGCGCCTCGTTTTATTTGGGGTCAATGACCACCGTAGATATCAGGGCTGGCTGGGCACCTTGTTGCGGCGGGACTTCCACCACCAGCGCAGGCGGATCTGGGAGATGAGCATCCCCGCCAGCATCAGGGCACAGCCGACCACGGCCCGTTCGTCCAGATGTTCCCCCAGCAGCAGGACACCGCCGATGGCGGCAAACACCGTCTCCAGGCTGAGGATGATGGCGGCATGGGCCGGATGGGCACCGCGCTGCCCCACCACCTGCAGGGTATAGCCGATGCCGACCGAGACCAGACCTGCATAGAGCAGCGCCTGCCAGCCCGCGACGGCACCTCTCGCCGTCGGTGTCTCGATGACGAAGGCCGTGGCCAGGCTGAGCAGGCCGCACACCACGAACTGCACCCCGGCAAGACGAATGGGGGCGACCCGGTTCGAGTAGTGATCCAGCACCAGCAGATGCACGGCCCAGAACAGGGCCCCGATCACTTGCAGCAGATCGCCGTAGCCGATGGTGAACTCCTCGGTGACGCTGAGGTAGTAGAGCCCGGCCATGGCGATGAGAGCGCCTACCCAGGTGTTGGCCCCGGTCTTGTGGCGCAGGGCCAGGCCGATGACGGGGACCAGGATGATGTAGAGGCCGGTGATGAAGCCCGCCTTGGCGGCCGTGGTGTAGAGCAGCCCCACCTGTTGCAGGGAGGCGGCGGAGAAGAGCACGGTGCCGGCGATGAGGCCCCCGGTCAGCAGCAGGCGGTGATCACCGGCAGGCTGGGGCGGCTGGCGTGACTTGAGCCACCACAAGAGCGGCAGCAGGGAGAGGGCGCCCAGCAGGAAGCGCAGGCCGTTGAAGGTGAAGGGCCCCATGTGATCCATCCCCAGACGCTGGGCGACGAAGCCCAGCCCCCAGATGGCGGCGGCCATCAATAACATCATGTTTGAACGCATACGGAATCATCCCTGAGAAAGAGTCTCGGCGGCACTCGGGCCCCGCCATTACGATACCTGCGAGAAGGGGCGTTTGTCGTCAGCCATTTGTTGCCGGGCGAGGGCAGGATCAGCGGCTGGCCAGCTTGGCGAGCAGGGGCAGCAGGGCGAGCAGCAGCAGGTTGCCCCTCAGGATCCAGATCACCCAGAACTGCTGCTGGGTGGAGACAAGGGGAGCCCGTCCCTGGCGCAAGGATCGGCGCCAGTGGTGGAACAGCCGGCTGGGGTAGCCAAAGCTGATGGCCATGGCGAAGAACATCAGCAGCTTGGTGCGGTAACCCGGATTGGCAAACAGGATGGCCGGTGGCTGGGGATGGGCGACCACCAGCAGCACGCCCGTGATGAAGATGAGCAGCAGGGCCAGGGCGGCCAGGCTGTCAGCCAGCAGCAGCTTGCGCACCTGCTCGATGGACATGCCGCGCCGGAACAGGAAATACTCCGAGGTGATGGCACCGGTCAGGGTGATCACGGCGCAGTAATGGAGGGCAGTCAGCAGTTCCGGTTTCAACATCCAGGCCAATTCCTTCTCGTTGGCCACCTGATGCGCTTCCCTTTGGACGCCATCAGGTGGGGCTGATATTCTGACACTACACGATGTCAGGGGATAGCATGGAGTCAGGGTTGGATAAGCGAGCAGTCTCCAAAAAGACCTGGTCCCTGGTGGCACGGATGCGCCTGGGCCTGCTTCTGCTCTTCATTCCCGTCCTGATGCTGGGCGCCATCTACTACCTGCACATGGAGCGCAGCCTGCAGCGAGAGCTGCAACAGCGCCTGCTCGCCACCAATCACCAGTTGCGCCACGTCTTCATCGAACCCTACCTGAACGAGATGGAGCGTCAGTTCTCCCTCATCTACGACCAGGTCAAGGTGGAGGACATCAGCGGCCCCCGTCTGCGCAACACCGACTCCTATCTCAGGGAGTGGCGCCTCTACAAGGGGGTGATGGCGGATCTCATCTACATCTATGTGGGCACCGCCGAGCGCCAGATGCTGATCTACCCCGAATGGCAGGCGGATGCGGACTTCGATCCCAGGGTGCGCCCCTGGTATCAGCTGGCCAGCCAGCATGTGGGCAAGATGGTCTGGACCGAACCCTACTACGACTACACCAATGGCACGCTGGTGATCGCCCTGGCGCGGGCCATCACCGACAAGGAGGGCAAGGTGCGGGGGGTCTTCGCGGTGGATGCCATCCTGGCCCCCTTCTCCGCCCAGCTGAACCGGCAGTGGAACAGCGGCTACCAGATGATCGTCAACCAGTCGGGCAAGGTGCTGGCCCACCCCGATCCCTCACAACTGCTCAAGCCCATGACCCACCCGACCTGGCTCTCCCGCTTCAGCGGGGAGGACGGCATCTTCCTGGATCAGGCGTCTCGCCAGTTCGTGGCCTACAGCCGCCTGCCGGACCACAACTGGGTGCTGATCAGCGTGTTGCCCGCCTCCAGCATCCAGGCGGTGGTGGCGAGCGCCTCCCTCAACGTGCTCGGGATCATCGTGCTGGCCAGCGTGCTCTACATGGTGCTGGCACTGATCTGGTCCCGTTATTTCAGGCGGATGCTGGACGAGATCTCCACCGTGATCCGGGCCAGCCGGACCCAGCCTGACGAGGTGCACCAGGGGGGGATGCGCGAGCTCAGGCACGTCTATGCCGAGCTGGCGGAGGTGAGCAAGGATTATCACGAGGTGCGCCAGCAGGCGAACCTCGACAAGCTGACCGGCCTTTACAACCGGCGTTTCTTCGACGAGCGGTTGAATCGGCTGCTGCTCGATCAGGACCGCTTCTGCCTGGCCATGATCGATCTGGACGGTTTCAAACGGATCAATGACACCTATGGCCACCAGACCGGGGACGTGGTGCTCAAGCGGGTGGCCAGCTTTGGCGCCAAGCTGCTGGGGGATCATGGCTGGGTATGCCGCTATGGCGGGGAAGAGCTGGTGGTGCTGTTCGCCAATCCGGATATCCACTTCTGCCAGATGCTGCTGGAGCAGTACAGGATTGGGGTGGCCTCCCTGCACTGGCGTGAACCCGGTCTTGGGATCACCTTCAGCGGCGGCCTGGTGGCGAGTGCCCCCGGGCTTGGGGCCAGGAGCCTGCTGACCATGGTCGATGCCGAGGTCTATCGCGCCAAGGGTGACGGCAAGAATCGCATCTACATGGTGGATCCCCTGGCTCCCCGGGACGACTCGCCCTCAGGGGATGGCATGTTGAGCAAAGAAGAGGCCTGAGGGCCTCTTCTTCATTGCGCGGATCAAGGGTGCAACTGCCAGGTCCAGAGGGGCCAGCCCAGCTCCTCGGCGCACTGGCGCAGGGCGGGGGCCGGATTGACCGCATGGGGATGGCTCACCGCCTGCAGCATGGGCAGATCGTTGTGGGAATCGCTGTAGCCGAAGCTCCCCTGCCAGAGGTGTTCCTTTCCGGCAAAGAGCTGGTTGATGCGGGCCACCTTGCCTTCGCGAAAACTCAGGGTGCCGCGGGTCTGGCCGGTCAGCATGCCTGCTTCCTCGTCGAGCAGGATGGCCACGCAGTGATCCATCCCCAGCATCTGCGCCATGGGGGCCACCAGATGCTCGCCGGAGGCGGAGATGAGCACCAGCTCGTCGCCACGCTGGCGGTGCCACTCGATGCGGGCCAGCCCCTGGGGGTAGAGGCGCTCCCGCAGCGCCTGCTCGGCAAAGCGGGTGCAGAGGGAGTCGAGCCACTGGCGCGTCCTGCCTGCCAGCGGTTGCAGGGTGAAGGCCATGTACTGGTGCATGTCCATCTTGCCCTGATGGTAGAGGGACATCATGGCCTGCTCCTCGGCCACCATGCCCGCCGGGGCCAGCTCCTGGGCCACCATGTACTCCAGCCAGAGGCTGGCGGAATCCCCCGCTATCAGGGTCTCGTCCAGATCAAACAGTGCCAGGGCCATGGCTGCTCCTCGGGTTGGCTGCCAGCATCGGGGAACTGGCTGAAAAATGAATGGGATTCATGGCGTTATGCTACCTCACAGAGTTGATCCCGGGCCACCACCAGGGTCACGGCGCTGCCCACCGGCAGCAGATCGCCGGCACGGCGGTTGAGGCAATCCACCGTCAACACTCCCGCCTCGCACTCCACCTGATAGCGGATGACGTTGCCGAGCAGCTGCTGCTGGCGAACGATGCCGGGCAGGCTGGGCTCGTGGCTGACCGCCCCTGCGGGCAGCAGGGTGATGGACTCCGGCCGCAGCGCCAGCTTGCCGCGAAAGCGCGGGCCGAACAGGGATTTGGCTTGCTCGCCACCCAGCAGGTTGTAGTTGCCGATAAAGCCCGCCACGAACTCACTGGCGGGGCGGGTATAGATCTGCTCCGGCGTGCCGCTCTGGACGATGGAGCCCTTGTTCATCAGGAAGATCCTGTCCGACAGGGTCAGTGCCTCCTCCTGATCGTGGGTCACGAAGATGGTGGTGAGCTCGAGGCGCTGCTGGATCGCGCGGATCTGCTGGCGCAGGCTGCGGCGGATGCGGGCATCCAGCGCCGAGAGCGGCTCATCCAGCAAGAGGATCCGGGGTTGCACCACCAGGGCGCGGGCCAGGGCCACTCGCTGGCGCTGGCCGCCGGAGAGTTCGCCCGGATAGCGGCGCTCGAAGCCGGTCAGCTCCACCAGCTCTAGCGCCTCCTGTACGCTGGCGGCGAGATCCCGCCCCGGCTGGGGCTTCATCTTGAGGCCGAAGGCGACGTTGTCCCACACCGTCATGTTGGGGAAGAGCGCATAGCTCTGGAACACCATGCCGATGCCCCGCTTCTGGGGCTCCTGCCAGGTAATGTCCTCACCGGCTACCCGCACCTGACCGCCATCCACCGGGGTGAGCCCGGCCAGCGCCCGCAGTAGGGTGGATTTGCCGCAGCCGGAGGGGCCGAGCAGGGTCACCAGCTCCCCCTTGCGGATGCCGAATTCAATTCCCTCGAACACCTTGGTGTCGCCGTAGGATTTGTGCAGTTGATTCACTTCTAGATGGAACATGTTGATTCACCGATGAAATCTGTTGGCCGCCCAGGTGAGCAGCAGGGTCAGCAGGAAGTAGCTCATCACCAGTGCGCTGGTGAAGTGGCCCGAGGTGGCACGCATGTTGTAGAGGTAGACCTGCAGGGTCTCGTAACGGGTGCCCACCAGCATGTTGGCAAACACGAACTCCCCGAGCAGGAAGGAGAGGGAGAGAAACAGCGCCGCCAGCAGCCCCTTGCGCAGGCAGGGGATCACCACCAGCAGGAAGGCGCGGGCACTGCTCGCCCCCAGCAGGTGAGCGGCATCCATCAGATCCTTCAGCGGCACCCCTTGCAGGCTGTTGGCCAGCGCCCGGTACATGAAGGGGAGCACCACGGTGAACCAGGTGCCGATCAGGATCCACGGCGTGCCGATAATCGGCAGCACGCCGTCAGCGTAGATCTGCAGCAATCCCACCGACGAGACCACCGGCGGCACCGCGAAGGGGAGCAGGATCAAGAGATTCATCCAGGGATCCAGCCTGGGGAAGTAGTAGGCCACCACCAGCACGGTGGGCACCAGCACCAGGGTGCCCAGCAACAGGGTGGCGAAGCAGACCAGGAGGCTGCGGCCAAAGGCCGCCAGAAAGCGCGGGTCGCCCCAGAGCTTGAGATACCAGTCGAGGGTGAAGCCATCCGGCAGCAGGGTCGCCCCCCAGCGGGTGGAGATGGAGTAGAGAAAGGTTGCCAGCAGCGGCAGCAGCAGGGTGGCGACCAGCGCCCCCAGCACCCATCTGGGCCAGCGCGGCGTCAAATCATGCATGGGATTGCCCCTTGTTCACATAGCTCTTTTTCAGCAGCCACTGGTTGGCGGCTGTCACCACCCCCAGCAGCACCATCAGGATCACCGCCAGCGCCGCCGCGAGATTCGGCTCGAGGAAGATGTCGCCGGAGACCAGGCTGGCCACCCGGATGGTCACCAGGTTGAAGTTGCCGGTGGTGAGGGCGTAGGCGGAGGCATAGGCTCCCACCGCGTTGGCAAACAGGATAATCAGGGTGCCGAGCAGGGCAGGAGTCAGCACCGGCAGCGCCACGTGCCACACATACTGCCCCTTGCTCGCACCCAGCAGGGCGGCGGCCTGGGGCCACTCATCCTGCAGGGCGTCGAACGCCGGGTAGAGCAGCAGCAGGGCGAGGGGGATCTGGAAGTAGGTGTAAATCAGGATAAGGCCGCTGCCCGAATAGAGGTTGAAGCCGTCGATGAGGCCCCAGGATTTGAGCAACAGGGTCACTGCACCATTGATGCCGAGCACGATGATGAAGGCGAACGCCAGCGGCACGCCGCTGAAGTTGCCGGTCATGGTGACGAAGGCCAGCAGCACCCGCTTGACCCGCTCGCCGCTGTGGCGCAGGGCCGCGGCCCCGAGGGTGCCGATGGCGAGCCCCGCCAGGCTGGCGATGCCGGCAATGCGCAACGAGTTGCCGAAGGATTGCAGATAGAAGGGGGAGCTCAAAATCTCCCGGTAGTGGTCGAGACCCCAGCCATCGGGGGTCTGGACGCTGCCCACCAGCACCCACACCATGGGGGCGAGCTGGAACAGGATCATCAAGAGGACAAAGGGCAGCAGCACCAGGACCGGCAGCCAGTGGCGGCGCTCCCGGCGTGGCTTCACCTGTTGATCCGCGAGGATCTCGGTGGTGGCAGGCATCATCAGTGCACCTCGCGCATAAAGGCCGCCTTGAGCAGCGGGGGGGCTGCCGGCTTGTCGTGGGGAACCCCCAGCAGATCCGCCATCAGGGCGCAGAGCTGGGTCTGGGCGATCACTACCCCATCCGGCCAGCGCTCGACGAAGGCATCGCCAAAGAGCCAGAGTGGCACGGTGCGCTCCTCGGCCAGGGTGCCGCCATGGCTGAGATCGTTGTTCATGCCGTGATCCGAGGTGATCACCACCTGATACCCCTCTGCCAGCCACTGGGGCAGCAGGTCGGCCAGCAGGCTGTCCATGCGGCGCGCCTGATTGCGGTACTGGCGGGAATCGAGGCCAAACTGGTGGCCAGCGTCATCCACCCCCATGGGGTGGATCAGCAGAAAATCGGGGTCGTACTGGCTGCGCAGCCACTCGCCGTCCATCAGCAGATGGCTGTCGGGGTAGCCGTCATCCCAGTAGAAGCAGCCGTGCTGGATGGGCAGTTGCTCATCGTGAGTGAAGCGATCGCGGGCCGCCAGCCAGGGGCTCTGGTTGTAGAGCTCGCTCACCCAGTGGTAGGCCGCCGCTGCGGTGCGTTTGCCCGCGGCCCGGGCCAGATGGAAGATGGCGTCGTGTTGGCTGAGGCGCGTCACTCCGTTGTGGGTGATGCCGCTCGCCACCGGCGGCACGCCGGTCAGGATGCACTCGTAGAGAGGGCGGGAGAGGGAGGGCAGGGCGGCACTCAGGGTCGTATGCAGGCCGCGCTCTGCCTCCACCATGCCACAGAGGTAGCCCATGCAATGGGCTACCTCTGCTGCCAGGCCATCCACAAGTACCACTATCACCTTGTATTGCACTGGCCACTCCTTACTGCATGTTGATCATGACGGTTTCCTGCCACTGGCGCGGCAGGGCCTTGGAGCTCTGCTCCCAGGCGGCGTGATCCTGCACCGGCTTGGCATTGGCATACTGCTCGGCCGGCAGCAGCTTGGCCTTGACGTCATCCGGCAGGGTCACGTTGCTGCGAATGGGGCGGGCGTAGCCACGGGCCAGGTTGATTTGACCTGCATCGGAGAGGATGTATTCCCGCGCCAGCTTGGCGGCGTTGGGGTTCTTGGCCCACTTGTTGATGATGGTGGTGTAGCCGGCGATGACGGAGCCGTCGCTCGGGATCACCACATCAAACTTCTTGGGGTCGATCTGGTCGCGGTAGTTGAGGGCGTTGAAGTCCCACAGCACCCCCACTTCCACTTCGCCTTTCTCGATGTTGGCGATGGTCGGGTCGTTCAGCGACAGACGGCCCTGCTTGGCCAGCTTGCCGAACAACTCCAGGGCGGGTTTCAGATTCTTCTCGCTGCCGCCGGTGGCATAGGCCGCCGCCAGCACGCCGTTGTTGGCCTGGGAGGCGACGCCCACGTCACCCAGGGTCACCTTGTAGTCGCCACCCAGCAGGGATTGCCAGCTGGTGGGGGCGGCCTTGACCAGATCCTTGTTGATCAGGAAGGCGATGGTGCCGGTATAGGCCAGCATCCAATGGCCATCCGCATCCTTGGCCCAGTTGGGAATGTCGGCCCAGGTGGAGGGTTTGTAGGGCTGGGTGACACCCTGCTTGACCGCCACCGGGCCGAAGGCGCCGCCCACGTCACCGATGTCGGCGGTGGCATTGGCCTTCTCGGCGGCGAACTTGGCGATCTCCTGGGCGGAGCTCATGTCGGTATCCTGATGCTTGATGCCGTAGATGCTGCCGAGCTGTTGCCAGGTATCCTTCCAGTTGGCCCAGCTGTCCGGCATGCCGACGCTCTGGAGCTGGCCTTCACCGCGGGCGGCTTTTTCGAGATCCGCGATGTTCTCGGCGGCAAACAGCGGTTGACTGATGGCCACCAGGGCCAGTGCACTTGCGATCATGCTTTTCATCATCCCATCCCTCTGGACTAGGTCAGTTAAGGTTCGAGAGGGATGCTAGAGGGGAAATATGACGGTGGCGGGGCGCTTTGATGGCAGTTTCGTGACAATCGCCCTGTCATGGCGCTGTCATCAGGGGCGGTTACAACTCGGGGTCGACAACCTCTGGTCTACTCCAGTGGTGTGTAAACCCGAATGACCGACAGGGATGTGACAGTGACAGAGCGATTGAGTGAACAGGGGATGGCCGATGGCCGCACACCCTCCAAGTGCGAACAGATTTGCCGGACCCTGCGCCGCTATATCGGCAGCGGACACCTGGCGGCGGGGCAGCAGCTGCCCGCCGAACGGGCGCTGAGCGAGCGCTTCGCCACCACCCGCATCACCATCAAGGAGGCGCTCTCCAGCCTCGAGGCGGACGGCCTCATCTACCGGGCCGAGCGGCGTGGCTGGTTCGTGGCGCCGCCTCGCCTCACCTACGATCCCGCCATCCACACCCACTTTCACCAGTGGATTGGCGAGCAGCAGCGCACCGCCGAGACCCGGGTGCTGGCTCATGGCAACCAGCTTGCCAGCAGCGAGTTGTGCCGCTGGATGGGTCTGGAACCCTTTACGCCGCTCTACGAAATCCGCCGCCAGCGGCTGATCGACGGTCGCCCCGTGCTCCACGTCAGCCATCACCTGCTGGCGAGCCGCTTCCCCGGCATCGCCAGCGCTCCCCTGGCCAGCTCCCTCACCGAACTCTACCGGCAGCGCTATGGCATAGGCCAGGGCTGGGCGAGCCTCGAGATCACCCCGTCGGCGGCCCGGGGAGAGATAGCCCGCGCCCTCAACCTGGCCCAGGGGAGTGCCGTGCTGCGGTTGGTGCGGGTCAATCATGACGAGGAGGGGAAGCTGGTGGATTGCGACATCGAGCACTGGCGACCGGATGCCATCCGCATCTGCCTGGATACCCGGGCACTGCAACCGCTCACCATCGGCGCGCGGCAGGTGCAGCTGGCAGAGTAGCGGCGTTCTGGCGACCTGACATGGCGGATCCCGCAGGATCCACCGGGATCAGTTGTCGATGTTGGGGATCAGATCGTCGAAGCTCTGGTAGCCGCAGTCCGCCAGTTGCAGCGACATGGTGTAGGTCTTGCTGCCCTCCCGCTGGCCGATGGCGGGGCGGTTGAGCTTGAGCTCCTGATGCCAGTACTCCTTCATGCGATCGATCAGCGCCATGGCCTCGCTCTCCCCCAGATGGAGCTGGCACAGCGCCATGTAGTTGTTGGGCCTGTGCATGTTCTCCACCAGATAGTCCCCCAGCACCGACATGGCCTGGCGCGCCTGCTGGCGGGCGAAACGGCTGTGCTGCTCGAAGCTGATGCGCTCGCTGATGAGGAAGTGGTAGCTGTTGTCGATGCCAAGCTGCAGGATGCCGAGCTTCTCCAGCTTGCGCAGATAGAGGTAGCAGGAGGCATCGGTCAGGCCGTACTCCCGCTTGAGATCGATGAGGGTCTTGTCGCGCCAGAAGATGTTGGCGAGAAAGGCATAGAGCCCCGGCTCCTTGTGAAACGCCTCGTCCTGCTCCTGGGTGAAGACGGCCCGGCGGCTCTGGGCATCCTGGGTCCGGTCCAGCAGCTCTTCGAAGGAGAGTCCCACCAGATGGCAGATCTCCAGCAGGGTGTCGAACGGCAGGGAGGGCTTGTTCATCATGCGCTTCACGGTGGCGATGGAAACCCCCATGGCTTCTGCCAGGGTCTGATAGCGGATCCCCTTGTCAGTCAGGGTTTTCTTCAGGGTGTCGAGGATGTGATTGGCCAGTGTCTGGCTGTAGGTCATGCAACTATTCCTTTATCTGCATTTTTAGTCGTGTCAGAAATTGAGTGGTTTGTCTGTATCGGGCTCAAATTTTGACACCTAGAAAAACCAGAGGAGGGTAACCCGGTGATAATGGCGGAAATGGCCTGACCAGTTGTGGTGCAAGGTGGCAGAAAATGACACTCGGTGGTGCATATCCTTCAACCTTTCAACATTTTGCTGGTGATGCATATTACATCGCACATAATTCAACACGAATCGGATTCAATACCTTCCTGGTTGAGAAAACGATTGTTTGCTTCCAATTTAAGGGTTTTTTTAACCGCAAGGTTTTATTCTTTCCTGGCATTGAGCGGAACTCGCAAGAGGTCCGCTTTTTTTCTTTTCTCCGAATCTGAGCCCGTCGTCAAGAATGGGGCGCAGTTTTGGTACTTCCTGCGCCACCGACCCCGGAAGGCAGTCCTTTATTCCCCCTGACCGGCAAACAGCTTGGGGATCTCCCGCACCAGCCAGCTCTTGGCCTTGCCCATGGTGTCTCGCCGCCAGGCCAGCACGACCTGGATCTGGTGGCGATACTCGGGACTGATCACCTTGAGTCTGCCCGCCTTGATGTCCTCTTCAATCCAGCGTTGCGGCATGGTGCCGATGCCGAGCCCCGCCAGCAGGGCGTCCCGCTTCTCCCCCATGGTGCTGACGGTCAGGCGCGGCTGCTTGTCGAGCAGGCGGTAGGTGAGCACCGGCTTGCGCAGCGCCGTGTCGGCCACCGCGATGGCGCGATAGCGGCGCAGGGTCTCGTCCGCCAGGGGCTCGGGTTCCTGATGCAGGGGGTGATCGGGATGGGCGACGTAGAGCATCACCTCCTCCCTGAGCACCTGGTGCTTGATGCCGGTCATGGCGATATCGGCATTGAGAGAGGAGATGAGCAGGTCGGCGCGGCCATCTTCCAGGCACTCCCAACTGCCCGCCAGCACCTCGGCGCGAAACCTCAGCCGGGTATCGGTCTGTTCGGCCAGCCGATCCACCAGGGGGTAGAGAGCCTGTACCGGCATCAAGGCATCGACGGCGATGGTGATGTCGGTCTCCCAGCCACGGGAGAGGGCCCGGGTCTCCCCCACCAGGTGCTCGGCCGCCTCCAGCAGCACCCGGCCCCGCTCCAGCAGCATGCGGCCCGCCGGGGTGAATTTGGTCCTGTGGCCGCTGCGGTCGAACAGCATGGCGTCCAGCTCGTCTTCCAGCTTTTGTACCGTGTAGCTCAGCGCCGAAGGCACCTTGCCCAGCTCGTCGGCCGCCGCCGCGAAGCTGCCACGACGGTCGATGGCGTCCAGCACCCGGATCGCCTCCAGGGTCAGCGCCCGCTCCTTGTTCGATTCCTTGGCCATATCCAACCTTCAATTTTTTTGAATGTGTTTACCAGATTATCTCGCTAACAACTTAGGGGAAGTCACTTTAATATTCAATCAACGCTTAGGCAGGAACGCCTGGCAGCCAAATAAAAGGTAGTTCCGGGCTGAGACATTCCCAAACACGATGTCTGATGTCAGCAAAAGAACAACATAGTATTTGAATGATCTCTTGCATGGATGCATTGATTCGGGCCCAAGGGGCCTTGGCAATGACATAAAACCCAAGAGAGTGAATGAACATGAAAAACGTAATCAAGATGCTGGCCGTTGCAGGCCTGATGACCGCAGGTGCCGCCCAGGCTTCCGTTCCCGCTGACTTCAATGCCGCCCCGGGCGTGCTGTTCGTCAACTGGAGCGCCACCGCCGCGATGGACGGCAAGGCCAACCCCATGCTGGAGGTGCGCGACGAGTCCGGTGATCTGCTGGCTTCTGTCCACGCCAACCTGATCGGCACCCAGCAGGTCGCCATCCCGAGCCGCACCCAGGGCAACCTGACGGTGAGCCTGGGCAACGAAAGCAGCAGCTACCGCATCCCCTTCGGTCTGGGTGACGGTCGCCAGCGTTAATGAACCAACTTGGTCAGTGAGGAGCACACCATGATGAAATTGAGAGCCGCAGAAGCACGGGGCAAGGCCAACTTTGGCTGGCTGGATGCCCGTCACAGCTTCTCCTTCGGTCACTACTATGACCCGGAATGGATGGGGCACTCTGCCCTGCGGGTCATCAATCAGGATCGGGTGGCGCCGGGTGGCGGTTTCGCGACCCACCCTCACGCCAACATGGAGATCCTCACCTGCGTGCTGCAAGGCACCATAGAGCACAAGGACAGCCTCGGCCACGCCGAGCAGATCCCGGCGGGGGATTTCCAGCTGATGAGCGCAGGGTCCGGCATCCGGCACAGCGAGTACAACCCCTCGCAGACCGAGCCGCTCTCCCTGCTGCAAATCTGGATCGAGCCGAATGAACACGGCACGACCCCGGGTTATCAGCAGAAGAAGATTGAAAACAAGCCCGGGATGACGCTGGTGGCGTCACCGGACGGCGAGGCGGGATCCTTCAGGATCCGCCAGCAGGCCCGCGTATGGCGGCTGCAGCTTGCCGAAGGGGAGACCCTCGAGTGGGTATTGCAAGGGCGTCATGGTTACCTGCACATGATTTCAGGGGAGCTGACCGGCAACGGTCTGGCTGCCCGACCCGGCGACGGGCTGCTCAGCCGCGACGAGTCGAGCTGGGTGCTCACCGCCTCCAGGGGGAGTGAAGCCCTGCTGTTTGACCTGCCTTGATAGAAAAATCTTGGCGAAATGAATGAGTTAACAATTAGCTTTTACACTGTAAATACCATGATGGTAAGCAAAGGAATATGACGATGGACAAGATGAAAGATGTGGCACTGCTGGTGGGTCGTGTACTGCTGGCGCTGATGTTCGTGATGGCTGGCTGGGGCAAGATCGGCGGTTACGCCGGTACCCAGGGTTACATGGAAGCCATGGGCGTGCCCGGGTTCATGCTGCCCCTGGTGATCCTGCTGGAGCTGGGTGGCGGTCTTGCCATCGTGCTGGGCCTGTTTACCCGCAGCCTCTCCGTGCTGCTGGCCGGTTTCACCCTGATGGCCGCCTTCATCTTCCACTATCAGCCTGCCGAGCAGATGCAGATGCTGATGTTCATGAAGAACGTCTCCGTGGCCGGTGGTTTCCTGGCCCTGGCGGCGGCCGGTGCAGGGGCTTTCAGCCTGGATGCCCGCCTCGGCAAGCACTGGTAATACCCTGACGTTTCAAGTTTTCCAACGCCTTTTGGCCGGTGCCCTGCACCGGCTTTTTTGTGCCCGCTTCCCAGGGATGTCATCGGTGTGACGGCGCGCAGTCCGGACGCCACAAGTGCCTTTTGCATCTTATCCCCCGATCCCCGACAATCCCGATTCGCGTGCCGTGACGGGAATGCCAGAGAGTGTCCCCCCGCGCACCCCCTCTTCATGAAATTGGCGGGAGTCGTCCATGTTTACCCTCTACCACTCCAATCAGCTGGATCTGCTCAAGGAGCTGCTGGTGAGCCGCATCCGGCAGGCTCCGCTCTCCCACCCCTTCGATCGGGAGCAGATCCTGGTGCAGAGTCCCGGCATGGCCCAGTGGCTCAAGCTGGAGCTGGCCAAGGCGTTCGGCATCGCCGCCAACATCGACTTTCCCCTGCCCGCGAGTTTCATCTGGGAGATGTTCACCCGGGTGCTGGCGGACGTGCCGCGCCAGAGCCCCTACAACAAGGGGGCCATGAGCTGGCACCTGATGACCATTCTGCCCACCCTGCTCGGCAGACCCGCCTTTGCGCCCCTCGCGGCCTATCTGGGGGGCAGTGACGGGGCGGTGCCGGAGCAGGTGCGGCTCTGGCAGCTCTGCCAGAAGGTGGCGGATCTGTTCGACCAGTATCTGGTCTACCGGCCGGACTGGATCGCCCGCTGGGAAGAGGGGGAAGGATTGAGCCAGGAGCTGGCCGGGGTGAGCGGTCAGGATTGGCAGCCCGAGCTCTGGCGAGAGCTGGTGGCCCGCACCCTGGCCCTCAGCCCCAGCGGCTACCACCGCGCCAACCTCTACGAGGCCTTCATCCACGAGCTGGAGCGCACCCGGGATCTGCCGGGCAGGCTGCCGCAACGGGTCTTCGTGTTCGGCATCTCGGCCCTGCCGCCCCGCTACGTGGAGGCCCTGCTGGCCCTCGGCAGCCGCCCCGAGGTGGAGGTACACCTGTTTGTGACCAACCCCTGCCGCTACTACTGGGGGGATTTGCTCGATCGCAAGACCCTGGCGCGCCTCGAAAACAAGCTCAAGCCCGGCACGGATCTCGAGACCCTGCAGGGCCCCGCCAATCCGCTGCTCGCCTCCATGGGCAAGCTGGGGCGTGACTACCTGCACCAGCTGATGGAGCTGGAGGTGCCGCAGATCGAGGCCTTCGTCGACATCGAGGATCGCGACGATGAGGGCAAGGTCACCTTGCTGCGGGCCATCCAGAAAGACGTGCTGGAGCTGGCGGAACGGGGGGCTGGCGAGTTCAGTCTCGATGCCAGCCATCACAAGAGCCCTGTCAGCCTGGATGACGGCACTTTGCAGATCCACGCCTGCCACGGCCCCATGCGGGAGCTCGAGGTGCTGCATGACCGGCTGCTGGCCCTGTTCGAGCAGGATCCCACCCTCACCCCCAAAGACGTGGTGGTGATGATGCCGGACGTCAACAGCTACGGCCCCTACATCCAGGCCGTCTTTGGCAAGGAGGGCGGCAAGGGGCGGGGCGGGGCCCGCGGCCAGATCCCCTTTGCGATCTCCGATCGGGCGGCGAGCCAGGAAAGCCCGCTGCTGCAAAGTTTCCTCGCCCTGCTCAGGCTGCCGAACGCCCGCTTCGGGGCGGGGGAGCTGCTCGCCATCCTGGAGGTGCCCGCCGTGCTGCGCCGCTTCGAGCTGGACGACGACGAGTTCAACGTGCTGCGACGCTGGGTGCAGGAGACCGGCATCCGCTGGGGGCTGGATGACGACTATCCCGAGCGCTTTGCGCTGCCGCGTCTGTCCGGCAACAGTTGGCTGTTCGGCCTGCGGCGCATGCTGCTGGGCTTTGCCATGGGGGACGGGGAGCCGGTGGCGGGGATCCTGCCCTATGCGGACATCGAGGGGCAGCAGGGGCTGATCCTCGGCAAGCTCGCCTGGTTCGTCGACTCCCTGGCGGAATTTCTGCCCCGGCTGCAACAGGCGCAGCCGCTGGCCGAATGGCACGCCTGCCTGCTGGCGCTACTGGAGCGCTTCTACCTCGCCGACGAGGATGAAGAGCGCCAGCTCCAGCTCATCCGCAGCCAGCTCACCGACTGGCAGGCCCAGCTCGGCGAGGCCCGCTTCGAGCAGGCCATCAGTGCAGACCTCTTGCAGGACTACCTCGGCAGCGTGCTGGGGGAGTCCCGCTCCAGCCAGCGCTTCCTCGCCGGTCAGGTCAACTTCTGCACCCTGATGCCGATGCGCTCCATTCCCTTCCGCCAGGTCTGCCTGCTCGGCATGAACGACGGCGTCTACCCGCGCACCCTGCCCCCCATGGGCTTCGATCTGATGGCGGTGGCCTCGCGGCGCGGGGACCGATCCCGCCGGGATGACGACCGCTACCTCTTCCTCGAAGCGCTCCTCAGTGCCCAGCAGGGGCTCTACATCAGCTATCAGGGGTTCAGCGCCCAGGACAACAGCGAGAAGGTGCCCTCCGTGCTGCTGGCGGAGCTCATCGACTATGTGCGCCAGGGCTTCGTGCTGGCAGGGGATGAAGATCTCGACGACGACACCTCGGGCCAGCGGCTGCTCGAACACCTGATCGTGGCGCACCCCCTCACCCCCTACAGCCCGGCCTACTTTTACCCCGAGCCCGGCTCCGGTCTCTTCACCTATGCCGCCGACTGGCTGCCGGCACTGAGCCCGGTGCGGGGTGCCGCCAACTTCCAGAGCGGCGATCTGCCCCTGCCTGCGGAGTGGGGCAGGGAGCAGGGGCTGGAGCTGGCGGAGCTGCTGCGCTTCTATCGCCAGCCCGCCAGGTACTTCCTCAACCGCCGCCTCAAGGTGTGGTTCGAGCTGGAGGAGGCGACCATCGAAGACAGCGAGCCCTTCGAGCTGGACGGCCTGCAGCACTATCAGCTCAAGGCGCTGCTGCTGGATGCCCATCTGACCGAAGGGGAGAGCGAGGCCCGTCGCCATCGGCTGCAACTCTCCGGCCTGCTGCCGCAAGGGTGGTTCGGCAGCCTGCTGCTGGAGGAAATCGACGGCGAGATGGGCAAGCTGGCGGCGCGGCTGCGCCCCTGGACGGGGGACAAACAGGCGGTGGAGATCGACATCGCCCTGGCCCAGGGGCAGCTTCAGGGCTGGATAGACACCCAGAAGGGACGAGCGCTGGTGGTCAAACCCGGCAGCTTCAACGGCAAGGATCTGCTGCTGGCCTGGATCCAGCACCTTTGCCTCTCATTGAGCAGCGCCCCCGGCGACACCCTGCTGTTCGATGCCAAACAGAGTCTGCGGCTGCCAAGGCTTGCGGCGGACGAGGCGCGGCCCAGGTTGGCGGCCCTGGTGGCCCTCTGGACCCAGGGGATGAAGCGGCCGCTGCCGTTCTTTCCGAGCACCGC
The DNA here is from genome assembly GCF_040907855.1 of Aeromonas sp. s4. Lineage (NCBI taxonomy): Bacteria > Pseudomonadati > Pseudomonadota > Gammaproteobacteria > Aeromonadales > Aeromonadaceae > Aeromonas > Aeromonas sp. s4. Next base: position 38,973 of record NZ_JBFOCP010000001.1, read on the forward strand.
CTGGGAGTGGCTCAGGGCGATCGAGAAGGATCCGGCAAAGCCGGAGGAGGCCGACAAGGCGGCGCTTGCCCGCTTCAACGGCGGCTACATGGTGACGGGAGAGGGGCAGGACGTCTATGTCGCCCGCTGCTTCCCGGAACTCGATGACGAGGTGCTGGCCCAGTTGCAGGGGCTGGCCCGTGAACACCTGACCCCGCTCCATCAGGCGCTGGAGGAGTTGCAATAATGGCTAACCCGCTCAATCCCCTGCGTTTTCCCCTCTATGGCGAGCGGCTGATCGAGGCCTCCGCCGGGACCGGCAAGACCTATACCATCGCCGGTCTCTATCTGCGTCTGCTGCTGGGCCACGGCCCGGTTATCGAACAAACAGGCGAGGAGGGGGGAGACGCCGGTCAGCCCTGTGCCCACGAGCGGCCCCTGTCGGTGACCGAGATCCTGGTGGTGACCTTTACCGAGGCGGCCACCGCCGAACTGAGGGGGCGGATCCGCGCCCGCATCCACGAGGCGCGCCTCGCCTTTATGCGCGGTCACAGCACGGATACCCTGCTGGCCCAACTGCTGGCGGAGGTGGAGGATCACGACCTGGCTGCCCGTCGCCTGCTGGCCGCCGAGCGGCAGATGGACGAGGCGGCGGTCTTCACCATCCACGGCTTCTGCCAGCGGATGCTCAGGCAGAATGCCTTCGAGTCGGGCGCCCTCTTTGAAACCGAATTTTTGACCGACGACAGCCGGCTCCGGCTGCAGGCGGTGAGTGACTACTGGCGCGCCGAGTTCTATCCGGTGGACCAGCCCCTGGCCCGGGCGGTGCGAAGGCTCTGGCCGAGCCCCGCCGCCCTGCTGCGGGAGATGGGGAGCTGGCTCGACAACGACGAGCTGGAGATCCGCCCGGTGGCGGGGGACGAGACCCTGGCGGCGCGGCACAGTGTCGCCATGGCCCGCATCGGGGCGGTGAAAGCCGGGTGGCTGGCGCAGACGGACGAGATCCGCCGCCAGACCGAGGGGCAGATCAGCCGTTACACCGGCAAGAACTACGAGGGCTGGCTTGCCAAGATTGGCGACTGGGCGCAGGACGAGACCAGCGGCTACGTCCTGCCCAAGGAGCTGGAGCGCTTCGGCCAGCAGGCGCTGGAGGAGAACCTCAAGAAGGGGGGAACGGTGCCCACCCTGCCGCTCTTTGGCGAGATAGACGCCCTGCTGGCGAGCCGACCCGGCATCCGGGATCTCGTCTTGCAGCGGGCGGCCAGGGTGGTGCGCAGCCGGATGCAGGAGAGCAAGCGCCAGGCCCATCAGCTCTCCTTCGACGATCTGCTGCGGGATCTCGACGGGGCGCTCGGCTCGGGCCTGGGGGAGCGGCTGTGCGAGCGCATCCGCGCCACCTACCGGGTCGCCATGATCGATGAATTCCAGGATACCGACCCCCAGCAGTACCGCATCTTCCATCGCCTTTACGGTGGTCACCAGGACACGGCGCTCCTGATGATCGGCGACCCCAAGCAGGCCATCTACGGCTTTCGTGGCGCCGATATCTTCACCTACATCCAGGCGCGGCGAAATGTGAGCGCCCACTACACCCTGGGGCGCAACTGGCGCTCAAGCCGCGCCCTGGTGGCGGCGGTCAACGGCCTGTTCGAGCGGGCGAAGGATCCCTTCATCTACGAGGCGGACATCCCCTTCCTGCCGGTGGAGGCGCAGGGCAAGAGCCGGGCACTGCTGATCGAGGGGCAGACCGCCCCCGTGCTGCACTGCTGGCAGCTCACCGGTCAGCCCACCTTCAACAAGGGGGAGTACCAGAGCAGGATGGCCCGCGCCACGGCGGCGGAGATCCATCGCCTGCTCACGCTGGCCCGGGAGGGCAAGGCGATGCTCGGCAGCGAGCCGGTCAGGGCCGGGGATATCGCCGTGCTGGTGCGCACCGGCGCCGAGGGCAAGCTGGTGCAACAGGAGCTGGCGCGCCTTGCCATCGCCTCGGTCTATCTGTCGAACCGCGAGAGCGTGCTGGCCCAGGTGGAGGCGCGGGAAATCCTGCTGATCCTGCACGCCTGCCAGAACCCGAGCGATGAGCGAAGCCTTAGGGCAGCGCTCGCCACCGGCCTGTTCGATCTCGATGCCAGGGCCCTGGACGCGCTGGCCTCGGACGAGCGGGCCTGGGAGAGCGCGGTGCAGGAGTTCATGGGATACCGCGCGGTCTGGCATCGACACGGGGTGCTGGCCATGCTGCGGGCCCTGATGCACGGGCGCAACCTCGCCGCCTCCTTGCTGGCGAGCCCCTACGGGGAGCGGCGGTTGACCAACTTCCTCCATCTCGGCGAGCTGCTGCAACAGGCGAGCGGCGAGCTGGACGGGGAGTACGCCCTGCTGCGCTGGCTCGGGGAGGCGGTGAGCCAGCCCAACGGCCAGGACGGGGAGCAGATACTTCGCCTGGAGTCCGAGCGCAAGCTGGTGCAGATCGTCACCATCCACAAATCCAAGGGGCTGGAGTACCCGCTGGTCTTCCTGCCGTTCATTTGCAGCCACCGCGCCGCCGACACCCCCCTGTTCCACGAAACGGGGGAGGCGGGCAATCGCACCGTGCTCGATCTCACCGGTGCCGAGGCGTCCCTGGCCGAGGCCGACAAGGAGCGCCTCGCCGAAGACTTGCGCCTGCTCTACGTGGCCCTGACCCGGGGGGTCTATGCCACCTGGCTGGGGCTGGCGCCGGTGCGCTCCGGGGCGGGCAAGTCTGAGAAGACCGACCTGCACCGCACCGCCATCGGCTACCTGCTGCAAAAGGGGGAGGAGGGGGACGCCGGGACACTGGCGACCGCCCTCACCGACCTGGCCCAGGCGCTGCCGGGGGTGGCCGTCGGTGAGCCCTCGCTCACCCGCCCGGCCCCGCTGCCCGCCGAAGCGGAGAAGCCGGGGGAGCCCAGCGTGCGCGCGTTCCAGGGGCAGCTTGAGCGGGACTGGTGGATCAGCTCCTACTCCGGGCTCGCGGCCCAGGGCAACGGCCACGGCAAGGGGGTGCTGGCCAACCCCGGCTTCGATGACGAGGTGGCCACCGAGGCCGCCGTCACCGTGCAGGAAGAGGAGGCGCCCGCCCCTTCCATCTTCACCTTCCCCAAGGGGGCGCGTCCCGGCACCCTGCTCCACAGCCTGTTCGAGACCATCGACTTCGAGCATGCGGGGGGTGAGTCGCTGGCACAACACATCGCCACCCTGCTGGCCCAGGAGGGGTTCGACGAAGGCTGGGCCCCGGTGCTGCAACAGCAGGTGGAGGCGGTGCTGGATACCCCCCTTGAGACCGGCCTTGGGGATCCAGTGCGGCTGCGGGATCTGGCCCCCGAGCGCAAACAGGTGGAGCTGGAGTTCTTCCTGCCCATGGGGCGGGTGACGGCACCGGCGCTCACCGCACTCTGCCAGCAGCACGACCCCCTGTCGCGGGGCGGCAAGCCGCTGGGCTTTGCCACGGTGCAGGGGATGCTCAAGGGCTTTATCGACCTGGTGTTCGAGTGGCAGGGGCGCTGGTATCTGCTCGACTACAAATCGAACCACCTTGGCATGAGCCCCGCCGATTACGGCCGCCCGGCCCTGGAGCGGGCCATGGTCGAGCATCGCTACGATCTGCAATACCAGCTCTATTCGCTGGCCCTGCACCGGCTGCTCGCCTTGCGGCTGCCGGGCTACGATTTCGACCGGCATTTTGGCGGGGTCTTCTATCTCTTCCTGCGCGGCATGCCCCAGGGGGGCATTTTCCATGCCAGGCCCAGCCGGGAACTGGTGCTGGGGCTGGACGAGTTGTTTAGTAAAGGTGTGACGTCTGACGATCATCGTTTAGAAAAATCGAACAAAGCAGAGGCATGAGGGGCGAGATGAAGGGCGAAACCATGATAGAGCGGCTGAAAGCCTTGGCGCTGGCGGGGCGCATCCGCCAGCTTGACCTGCAATTTGCCAGGCTGGTGGCCGACCTTGGCGGCAGCCCCGAGCTGGTGCTGGGGGCCGCGCTCGCCTGCCATGAGCTGGGGCGCGGCCATGTCTGCCTGCCGCTGGCGATGCTCGCTCAGGGCGGTGACGGGCAGGGATCCTCGCGCCCCTTCGGGCTGGATCCGGATCAGAGCCGGGATCTGCTGGCGGATCTCGCGGATCCCGCGAGCTGGCCCGCCCTCTTTGCGGCCAGCCCCCTGGTGGGGAGCGAACAGGAGGAGGGAGAGGCCCCCCGCTGGCCCCTGCGGCTCTGGGGTGATCGCCTCTACCTCACCCGCTACCACGACTTTGAGCTGGGGGTGGCCCGCCACCTTAGCGCCTTGAGTGAACGGGCCGAATGGCCGGAGATTGCCCCGGCCCTGTCACGCCTCTTTGCCCGCGACTACGGCCTGGTGTTCGGGGCCCTGCTCAAGGCCCGCCTCGCACCGGACTTCTCCGTCCGCCACTTTGTGGAGAAGTACCTGGATCTGGTCTTCCCCCATGAGGTGGAGTGGCCCGCCGTCGAGACCCTGCTAAAGAGCGCCCAGGCGGCCAGCGAGCTGGAGCGGCTGGATACCCTGGTGCCCGAGGCGCTCTGCTGCAACGGCCAGAAGCTGGCGGCGGCCACGGCGGCGGCGCGCCCCTTCGCGGTCATCTCCGGCGGCCCCGGCACCGGCAAGACCACCACGGTGGCCAAGCTCCTCGCCATCCTGGTGGAGACCGGCCTGCAAGGGGGCAAGGCCCCGGCTATCCGGCTGGTGGCCCCTACCGGCAAGGCGGCGGCGCGTCTGACCGAGAGTATCGGTGCTGCCCTGCAGGCCCTGGATCTGCCCCCCGAGTGGGTGGAGGCCATCCCCACCGAGGCGGGCACCCTGCACCGGCTGCTCGGGGTGATCCCCGGGCGCAGCCAGTTCCGCCATCACAGAGGCAACCCGCTGCACCTCGACCTGCTGGTGGTGGACGAGGCCTCCATGGTGGACCTGCCCATGATGGCGCGCCTGCTGGACGCGCTGCCCCGCCACGCCCGCCTCATCCTGCTCGGCGACAAGGATCAGCTCGCCTCGGTGGAGGCGGGGGCCGTGCTCGGGGATATCTGCAGCTTTATCGAACAGGGCATCAGCCCCGCGCAGGCGGATTGGCTCTCTCGCCAGACCGGCTATCGCCTGCAAGGCACGCCAGCGGGGGCCAGCGTGCGCGACAGCCTCTGTTTGCTCTCCAAGAGCTGGCGCTTTGACCAGCATTCGGGCATCGGGCAGTTGGCGCGGGCCTGCAACAGCGGCGACGGGGCAGCGGTGGAGGCGGTCTGGGGCGCAGGATTTGGCGACATCCGCCTGCACCCCTGGGCGGGGGAGGCCTACAACGCCTTGATTGCCCAGGGGGTCGCCGGTTACGGCAGCTACCTCAAGGCGGCCCGGGCCAGCGAGGATCCGGCGGCGGTGTTCAAGGCATTCAACGGCTTCCAGATCCTCTGCGCCCTGCGGGACGGCCCCTTCGGGGTGACGGGGCTGAACGAGCGGCTCGAACTGGCCCTCGCCAAGGCTGGGCTGATCCAGCGTGACGGCGACTGGTATGCGGGCCGCCCGGTGATGGTGGTGCGCAACGACCACGGGGTCGGCCTCTACAACGGCGACATGGGGCTCTGCCTGCCCGATGACACCGGCCGCCTCAAGGTGTGGTTCGAGCAGCCGGACGGTACCCTGCGGGCTTTGCTGCCCAGCCGGTTGCCCCCCCATGAGACGGTCTACGCCATGACCATCCACAAATCCCAGGGCTCGGAGTTTGCCCATACCGTGCTGGTGCTGCCCGACAGCCCCAGCCCCCTGCTGACCCGCGAGCTGGTCTACACCGGGATTACCCGCGCCAAGGCACGCCTCGATCTCTACGGCGATCGCGCCCTGCTGGCACAAGCCGTGCGGAAAAAGACCGAGCGGTATTCGGGGTTGGCACAGAGGTTGGGGGAGTGAGCGATGGTACGGCGGTGAAGGGATTTACCGGTGTTTGATTACGTTTCACTCATAAGAACTAAGAATATCTGGGGTTATTTTTGATGAAAATTAAAGAATTAAACTTTTTTGAAGACTATCTGATGACAGTTCAGTTTGAATTGGATGGTGATGAATATGTTGGTTCATTAGTAATAGGTAAATCAAAGGCCCCGACGCTACAAATAAATACAAATAACCCTGCCATTCTGTTTGATGAACGCAGATTCATTTCTTCACCAATAACTTGTAAAGAGGTTGGAACAGGAAAGGTTTATAGACTTCATGATTCATCATTGTGGAGAGGTATCATATATTCAGAGTTCGTCGAGTCCATAATTATGGACGCAGAAAATCATGATTTTTATGATATCATTGAAATATCTCTTACTGGAATATCTGAACAATGCGAAAGCTGGCGCACCTATGAGTTATCTCAAGATGAATTTAAAAGAGAGTTGGGTGTAGATAAATTCTCAATTGAATTTTCCTTTAAAGGGAATGGTTATACTATAAATAACACCAGAAATGTTTCAGTTGAGCAGATTGGTCTCGCAGAGCAGGTAATAAAGATACAAGATGGATTCGTTATAAAGAAAATAAATGCTGGTTTTTCACTTAACGAAACAAAAGATCTTGCACAAGAGATTAGAAATTTATTTTCTCTCATTTTTGGCGGCGCCCTTTCAATCAGGTCAATATACCTTTCGTCATCTTTAAAAAAGGGTTTTTATAGTTCTTTGATATTTCCTTGCATAACATATAATCAAAATCCAATGGGTCGTGTTCGTCAAGCTATATGTGACTTTAGCAACATATTTAGGTGGCAGCTATGGGATACGATATTTAATAACTATTTCAGTAAAAAATCATTCAGAGATATATGGTGCCGTATAGTGCCATCATTATCCGATAAACTTATTGGATATTGGGAGCACAACATATTATCAGTGGTGGTTACACTAGAGATGTATTGTGAGTTGACATCTAAAGGGCATGGACACAAGTTAAACTCTGCGCAGTTCAAAGCATTGAAGGAACAGCTCACAGAGGTACTAACTAATTTTGAAAAGACAGAAGAATTGTCCGTTGATGATATAAGTCTCATTCATAATTTGGCGGGGGCCATTAAACACTTAAAAAATACATCACATGCAACGCTACAGAATAAGTATGACTTTTTAATGGAGCACACATCACTGCAAATTAGAGACGTTATTGGTTTTAGTGAGGTTGACTTCAATATAATTAAAAAGCTAAGAAATAGTGTGGCTCATGGAACGATATATAAGGCGGTAGAGGAAGGTGAGATAACCAAAGAGCTTGAAATTAAGGATAAACTGTTAGTGTTGCTTATGTATTTTGTTTTTAATGAATTAGGATTTAGTGACATACAAATCGCCCAGTTATTTGACAGAACTAGAAATGAAATAATTATGCGGGCTGGTTTGAATGAAAAAGCAAGGGATAGAATTACTGGGAATGCAAAATTTATAACGTTAGCTGGCATGGCAAGTATTGATGGATTGAAATATCATCAACCTATAGTTATTCTCTATAATCAAGATGACGATGAATATCATCTTGACGATCGACTTACTCATAAGACTCAGAATGAGTGGCATAACAGTGGATTTAGTGATGTGCGTGATTTCGTGAAATCTTTAATATCAAAAGATCAATATTCAAAGTTAGAGTACTTGAACAAAATCTATCTTGTGCTTCAGGGGCAGGAGCATCTTTTTATGGGCGCAATTTTGTTAACTAAATAATTTTTATATCTTGCAGGTTGGATGTATCTCATATGCTGGGCTTCTCAGGCTCAACACCAACCTACGGATTGTGTAGGTTGTGGCTGAGCGTAGTGAAGCCCAACGTTTACCGTGTGTTCTATTTTTCCTTCCCCTCATCCCCAGCCCTTCTCCCGCAAGGGGAGAAGGGGGCAATGCCGTTACCTTCGTCCGATTACGCTTCGCTAATCGAACCTACGTGGCTGCCACCTCGATTATTTGCCCCGTCCAGACAGGGGCCGCTTGATTGCCCCTCCCCCTGCCAAGGGGGAGGTTGGGAGGGGGTCATGGCCCCATCCGTCAGCCGGCATGGCAAACCCCGCCCCTCCCCTTGCAAAGGGGAGGGGCAAAGCAGATGGCTCACCGGCTGCTTGGCATAGTGGCATCACTCGAACCCTCCCCTTGGGTTAGATGGTCAGCTCCAGCCGATTGCCTTCGGGATCGAGGAAGGTGCTCTCGTAATAGCCATCGCCGGTCCAGCGGGGGCCGTCCAGGTGTTTCACCTCGGCGCCCTTGAGCAGCTTGAGGCGGGCTGTCATCTGGTCCACCGCATCCACGCTGCCGAGGGAGAAGGCGATATGGGCCAGCCCCTGCAACGGGTGCGGTAGATGCAGATCCGCCGGAAACAGGATGGGGGTATGCATCAGCTCCAGGCTGGCGCCTCCCTCGAAGCGCACGAAGTAGGAGCTGAACTGCTTGCTCGGGTTGTGGTAGCGCTCATTGGCCTGCCCGCCAAACAGGGAGCAGTAGAATGCCTTGAGTGCCTCCAGATCCTGCGCCCAGATGGCGACGTGATGTATGTGCATGGCTGGTCTCCTGTGACTCGATGCCCTTGATGCTATGCTGGGGCCTGTCCCTTCGACATGGCTGAGCCCGTCCTGATGATGTCTGAAACTGCCAATCTTGAAGTCATTGACGTCTCCCTCGACTGCCGCGAGCAGATCTGTTGCGACAGCCTGCTGCCGGCCCTCGCACAGGAGCAGGTGTGGCTGGCGGGCTATTCCTGTCTCAAGACCCGTTATCGCATTTCCCGCCGCTTTGCCGATGTGCACTGTTTTCTGCTGACTCTGGGGGGCGAGGGGGAGGTGCAGGTGGGGGATCGCCGCGAGCGGTTGCAGGTCGGGGAGTGGGCGCTGATCCCGGCCGGGGAGCCGCTCTGCTACCAGCTTAGTGAGCAGTTGAGTGAGCAGCTTAATGAGACGTTGAACCAGCAGGTGAATAAGGGTGGTGAGTGGGAGCTGGTGTGGCTGCTGTTGCACAAGGATTCCCCCTGGGATGCCTTCGCCAGCCACCCCCGGCTCGGCTGCACCTCCCAGCAGGCCACCCTGTTGCGCACGATCGAGAACCTCTATGCGGAGCAGGAGCGCCATCAGGACCCGCTGCTCAGCGCGCTGCTGGTGGAGCAGCTCGGTTTCTACCTGCGCCGCCTGCTGCAAAAGGGAGAGGGACAGAGCCGCGGCGAGCGGCTGGCGCTGCGCCTCGAATTGCTGCTCAAAGAGGCGCTGACCGAGCCTTGGGACATTGCCCGCATGGCCGGCGCCCTGCACTTCTCCAAGCGTCAGCTCCATCGACTCTGTCAGCAGCATTTCGCGCTGGCGCCCATGGCGCTGCTGCAACGGTTGCGGTTGCAGCGGGCGGCGCTCTTGCTGGCGAGCCGGGCCGACCCGGTGAAGCAGTTGGCCGAGCAGTGCGGCTTCAAGAACGAATACCACTTCTCCACCGCTTTCAAGCGCCAGCATGGGCTGGCGCCCAGTCACTATCGCCGGTTGCATCACCCCGCCTTCAAGGGGCGCTGAGGGCGCCCAAAAAAACGGGGCCCGAGGTGTCCCCCGGGCCCCGCAAGCAGATGGCGTGCTTAGATGCTGGATTTGACGCTGACGAACTCGGGGTAGGCATCGATGCCGCACTCGTGGACATCCACACCCATCATCTCTTCCTCTTCGCTGACCCGCAGGCCCATGGTGGCCTTGAGCAGGCTCCAGACCACGAGGGAGACGACAAAGACCCAGCCGAAGATGGTGGCAGCACCCAGCAACTGGGCACCGAAGGTGGCGCTCGTGTTGGAGAAGGGCACCACCATCAGGCCGAACAGGCCGCAGACGCCGTGTACCGAGATGGCACCGACCGGATCATCGATCTTCAGGCGATCGAAGGCGACGATGGCGTAGACCACCAGGGCACCGGCCAGGGCGCCGATCAGGCTGGCGAACAGCGGGCTGGGGGAGGCCGGGTCGGCGGTGATGGCGACCAGGCCGCCGAGGGCGCCGTTGAGGATCATGGTGAGATCCGCCTTGCCCCAGGTGAGCTTGCTGACCAGCAGGGCGCCGACCACACCGGCGGCCGCGGCGGCGTTGGTGTTGACGAACACGGTGCCGATGGCGGTGGCGTCAGCGGCGCTGGAGAGCGCCAGTTGGGAGCCACCGTTGAAGCCGAACCAGCCCATCCAGAGGATCAGGGTGCCCAGGGTCGCGAGCGGCAGGTTGGAGCCGGGGATGGGGTAGATCTCCCCTTGCTTGCCATATTTGCCGCGACGGGGGCCGAGCAGCAGCACGGCGGCCAGGGCAGCGGCAGCGCCCGCCATGTGGACGATGCCGGAGCCTGCGAAGTCGGAGAAGCCCGCCTCTTTCAGGAAGCCGCCACCCCAGCTCCAGTAGCCTTCCACGGGGTAGATGAAGCCGGTCATCACCACGCAGAACAGCAGGAAGGACCAGAGCTTCATCCGCTCTGCCACCGCACCTGAGATGATGGAGGTGGCGGTGGCGACGAACACCACCTGGAAGAAGAAGTCGGAGTGCAGGGAGTGGCCCGCGTCGTCCGCCTGGCTGCCCATCAGGCTGCCAAAGCTCGGCAGCCAGCCGCCGGCGCTGTTGTCCACGTACATGATGTTGTAGCCGACCAGCAGGAACATGATGCAGGCGATGGCATAGAGCAGGATGTTCTTGGTCAGGATCTCGGTGGTGTTCTTGGCGCGGACCAGGCCGGCTTCGAGCATGGCGAACCCGGCGGCCATCCACATGACCAGCACGCCGGAGATCAGCAGGTAGAAGGTGTCGAGTGCATAGCGCAGCTCGCTGACGGATGTGATCAACTCTTCCATGTCGTATTCCTCAGTTCCAGTCGTATCAAAGGGCGTCTGCGTCGGTCTCGCCGGTGCGGATGCGCACGGCGGCCTGCAGGTCATAAACGAAGATCTTGCCGTCACCTATCTTGCCGGTGTGGGCGGCCTTGCTGATGGCTTCGATGATCTGCTCGACGTTGTCGGCCAGGGTGGCGATCTCCAGCTTTACCTTGGGCAGGAAATCCACCTGGTATTCGGCACCCCGGTACAGCTCGGTGTGCCCCTTCTGGCGGCCAAACCCCTTGACCTCGGAAACCGTCAGCCCCTCGACGCCGAGGTTGGCGATGGCTTCGCGCACGTCGTCGAGTTTGAACGGCTTGATGATGGCGGTGATTAATTTCATGCAATATCCCCAATCCTTGTGGTTCACCCAGATAAAGGCAAATATTGCGCCAGAAAAGTATTTTTCTTTTTATTCATAGGCTTACTTATTAATCGCAACCCTGGTCAGCGAGGCTTGCCCAATATGGGCAGGGCTGCGCCAAAGGTGTGCACCGCCGTGGTGCAATCTGGCCGGCAGAAGAACGGAAGGGAGCGTGACGGCGCGCAAGACTCGAAAGTGTGCGGGCTGCTACTGTTGTTCAACAAGAGGGCAACCTGGCCGATAACCAGTCATGACGGGGTGTCGAGGCCAGTCGCCCCCTTGAAGGCTCGACCGGCAGGCCCGGTTTTCCCGCCAGGTCAACAAGCGGATCCGTGGCGCCGAGTAGCAGAACAAGGAAGGTTTTCATGCTGCATGACAATGAGATGACAAGGCTACCGGCCCTCGACGAGGCCGTGATGAGCGGCATGCTGGAGGTCGTGAGCGACGGTCTCTGGGACTGGAATGCCAACACCGGCTATGTCCATCGCTATCCCGGCTGGTATCAGATGCTGGGGTATGAGCCCCACTCCCTCGACAACACTGTCTTTACCTGGGAGAACCTGATCCACCCGGACGATCTGGCGCAGGTCATGGAGAGCTTCGATGCCTGCCTGAGCGGGCGGGCGGCGGACTACCGGGCCGAATACCGCTGCCGTTGCCGTAACGGTGACTACCTCTGGGTGGCGGATTGTGGCCGCATCGTCGCACGCAACCCGGACGGCAGTGTCGCCAGGATGGTGGGGGCACACCGCAACATCCACGCCCAGCGGGAACTCTACGCCAGGCTGGAGCTGCAAAACCGCACCCTGGAGCAGCAGGTGGCGCAGCGTACCGCCGAACTGGAGCGGCTCAACCAGGCATTGCAGTTCCAGGTAGAGGAGAACCGCCGCCTGGCGGAGACGGACTCCCTGACCGGCGCGGCCAGCCGCTATCGGCTGGAGCAGGCGGTGCGGCTGGAGCATGAGCGCGCCAAGCGCTTCAAGGAGCCCTTTGCCGTGATCGCCATGGACGTGGACGACTTCAAGCAGATCAATGATCGCCATGGCCACGGGGTGGGGGACCAGACCCTGATCGATATCGTGCAGCTGACCCGGGGCTGCATCCGCGAGATCGATCTGCTGGCCCGCTGGGGGGGTGACGAGTTCATGCTGGTGCTTCCCAATACCCGGTTGCCCGACGCCCGGGTGGTGGCCGAAAAGCTGAGGCAGCGCCTGAGCCATGCCAGGGTCAAGGGGATCGAGCCCGTGACCTTGAGTTTCGGGCTGGTGGAGTCCGACCCCGACGAGCAGGTGTCCCACCTGATGGCACGGGTCGACAGGGCGCTCTACCGGGCCAAGCTGGCGGGCAAGGACCAGCTCAGCGGCTGACAAGGGCACTGGTCGGAGCCGCTACGGGGCTTTTCCCCCCCGAATACGGCTTGACCAAGGGATTTTCTTGACTCCAATTCATCCCGCTGGTTTCATGCGCGCTCTTTTCATTCTTGCGAGATGTATCTTCATGAAAAAGTCCTTGCTGATTGCCCTGACCGCCCTGCCTCTGGTTGCCCACGCCGGCCTGATGGATTCCCTGACCGACACCGTGACAAGCAGCGTCACCAGCACCGCCAAAGAGATGGCTGGCAACGCCATGGACACCGCTTCCAACGAAGCGATCAAGAAGGCCCTGGACATCAAGGAAGGCGGCTCCAACAAGCAGGCCATCAAGGACAAGCTGGGCGCCCCGGCCAGCACCAAGACCGACGCCGGTCTGGAAGTGTGGACCTATGACCTGGACGCACTGAACAAGGCCTCCCCGCTGCTGGCCGAGACCACCAAGTCCCTGCTGAAAGACTCCGAAGTGGCCCAGAAGAACGTGGTCATCAAGTTCGAAGGCGAGACCGTGAAGACCCTGAACCTGGCCAACAAGGCCTGAGTCCTGGCAAAGTGAATGAAAAAGGGGCCCGCGGGCCCCTTTTTGCTGTCTGGTGTTCAGGCTCACACCTTGAAGCGGTGTACCAGTGCCAGCAACTGGCGATTGGACCCCAGCAGGGTGGCGGCGCTCTGCTCCGTGTTGCCGCCGTTCTCCACCAGGAGGTTCAGCATGTCGCGAATGCTCACCATGTTGCGGTTGATCTCCTCGGTCACCCGGCTCTGCTCCTCGGCAGCGGTGGCGATCTGGCTGCTGAGATCGTGGATCTGCACCACGGCGTCGGCCATGGTGTCGAGCCCGCCGGTGACCTGCCCCGTGGTGTCGGCCGCCGCCTGGCAACTGCGCTTGGTCTGCTCCATGGCGACCACGGCCTCGGCGACCCCCTGGGTGAGCCGTGACAACATGCTGCCCACTTCGGCGGTGCTGTTCTGGGTGCGTGCCGCGAGGGCACGCACCTCGTCGGCCACCACCGCGAAGCCCCGGCCCTGTTCACCGGCCCGGGCCGCCTCGATGGCGGCGTTGAGCGCCAGCAGGTTGGTCTGGGCGGCGATGCCGCCGATCACCCCGAGTACGCTGCCGATCTGCTGGGCATCTTCCTGCATCTCCAGCACCTTGGCGGCGGCGAGATCCACCTCGTCGATGAGGGCCACCACGCTGGCGGAGGCTGACCCCACCACCTTGCGGGAGCTGGCCGCCTGACCGTTGGCGGCCTCGGTGAAGCTGGCGGAGTCGTTGGCGTGGCGGGCAACGCTGTCGGCGGTGGAGCTGAGTTCGTTGAGGGCGGTGACGACCTGATCGGTTTCGCTGGCGTGTTCCCCCAGGATCCGCCTGGCCTGCCCGGTCTGTTGATCGAGCTGGGCCAGCTCGCGGGTGATGAGGTCGGTGGCGGCGGTCACCTGCACCATCATCTGTTGCAGGAAGGCGATGAAGCGGTTGACCGACAGGGCGATGTTGTCCAGCTCGTCATGTCCTTTGACCTGGATGCGGGCGGTCAGATCGGCGTCGCCGGCGCTGAGGGCGTCGATGTTGAGCTTGAGGGTCTGCAGGCGGCTGCCAAGCTGGCTGATGGCCAGCACCATGAGCACGAACAGCAGCCCCGCCAGGGGGAGCTGGATGCTCGCCAGGGTGGCGAGCACATCCCGGCTGTCCTGGGTCAGGGTGCGGGTCGGCAGGGCGGCGGCCAGCAGCCAGGGGGTCCCTTCGATGGCCTCCATCAGCAGGGTCTGTTCCTCACCCTGATCCTGGAAGGTGGTGCGAAGCTGCCCCTTGCTCGCATCCTGGCCCAGCAGGCCGCTGATGGCGAGGGCGAAGGGATAGTCGGCGTGGGCGGAGAGGTTGCCGAGCACCACATCCCCGGTCAGACGGGCGTTGCGGCTCAGGATCTTGCCGTCAGCCTCGATGATCATCACCTGACCGCCGATCTCCTGCTCTTTCTTGGCCACCAGGTCGTTGAAGAAGCCCAGGGTGACGTCTATGGTCGACACCCCGTAGAGGGCGCCATCCTGGTAGATCCCCATGGCGCAGTTGGTTCTCGGCTGCTGGCTCGCGCCATCCTTGTAGGCGGCGGCCCAGGCACAGACGCCACGGGGCGCCTGCTGACCGGCCTTGTGCCAGGGCTGATCGAAATAGTTGGGCGCCTCTGCCGAGTTCCAGTAGGTGTTGGGAATGAGGGCGTTGGACGCATCCCGGTGGAAGAAGGTGCTGAACTTGGCGCGTCCCGCCTCCCGCTTGTCCGGCAGGGGCCAGATGCCGCCACCGAAGACCATGCCGTTGCCGTACTGGTCGATGAGGGCCGGGAGCTGGGCATCTATCTGCTCGCTCGGCAGTTGTGCCACCAGCTGGGTGATGCTGCGCGACTGGGTCTGCACCCCGTTGAGCTGGTCACGGATATCGGTCGCTATCTCGCCGACTCGCAGCGCCACGTTCTCCTCCCCCGCTTTTTGCAGGGCGGGGGTGATCCAGATCTGGATGCCGATCACCGTCAGGGCGCACACCAGCGCCATGAAGCCCAGAAAAACGGCGGTATAGCGCCCCTTGATTGTGCCCAGATTCCATCCCATAACGACTCCTGTCCACTGTGTCCGGGATCGTGCCCGCGTCTGTTGTGTGAGGGACCATTATGATTTATTTCGAAAGTGAAACGTTTGTTATCGCTCACATAACATGATGCGGCCAGGTAGGAAAAGGTGAAAAAACTGGGAGGTGGAGACAAAAAAGGGTGGCTTGCGCCACCCTGTCGTTTTCGCCGGTGTCGGGGCAGGGCCCCGCCGGATCACGGGTCTGCTTCGGCAAACCGCTTCATTACGTCGACTTACTGGTTTGCTTATGCGAACTGCTTCATCACCTCGACTTACTGGTCTGCTTCGGCAAACGGCTTCATTACTTCGATTTACTGGTTTGCTTCTGCGAACTGCTTCATCACTTCGGCATGCTTGATCATGCCGTCGGCACGCAGACCAAGGTTCTTCACGAACTCCGCCTTCTTGGCCGGATCTTCAATCTTGTCGTAGCGCTGTTGCAGATGGGCCTGGATCTGTTCCGGGGTCATGTTCTTCATGCGGGCCATCTTGTCGTGGCGGCCGCCATGATGCTTGCCGCCCATCATGCCGGTACCGTCCATGGGGCAACCGGTCGCCGTGGCCTGGGTCGGTTGCGCGGTGGAGACCGCCTCGCTGGCGGCATAGGCGCCCAGCGGCAGGCCGAGGATCAGGGTGGCGGTCAGCAGGGTCTTGGTCAGCTTTTTCATGGGTAACTCCTGTCGGATGTGTACGGGTAGAGGCTCTTTCGCCTTGGTATCCAGTAAACACCGTGGAAGTGTCTGAAATTTGCCAGTAGAAGCCTATTTTGTAGCAGAGTGTGGCACAGGGGCGTGCTGGCACACTTTGACACAACCCGCCCGGTTGATTTTCGTATAATCGCCCCAGCCCGATAACGGAGAAATGATGATGAACCAAGGCAGCCCTCATATTCTGGTGGTCGATGACCACAGCGAGATCCGCGATCTGCTCAAGCGCTTTCTGGAGCAGCATGGCATGCGCGTCAGTTGCGCCCGGGATGGCAAGGAGATGAAGCGGCTGCTGGATGAGCGGGAGTTCGACCTGCTGGTGCTGGATCTGATGATGCCGGGGGAGGATGGCCTCACCCTGTGCCGCGAGCTCAGGGTCAAATCCCGCCTGCCGATCATCATGCTTACCGCCATGGGGGAGGAGACGGACCGCATCATCGGCCTGGAGATGGGGGCGGACGACTACCTCTCCAAGCCGTTCAACCCGCGGGAGCTGCTGGCCCGCATCAAGGCGGTGATGCGCCGTACCCAGGCGGAGAGCCTGCCCGTGCCGGAGACCCTGACCCGGGATCTGCGCTTCGATCGCTGGCTGCTCGACGTCAATCGCCGCGAGCTGGTGGACGAGGAGGGGGTGGGGATGAGCCTCTCCACCGCAGAGTTCGATCTGCTCAAGGTGTTTCTGGAGCGGCCCCAGCGGGTGCTGAGCCGGGATCAGTTGCTGGATCTGGCCCGTGGCCGGGAGGCGGTGGCCTTCGATCGCGCCATCGATACCCTGGTGAGCCGACTGCGGCGCAAGCTGGAGCGGGATCCCAAGAATCCCGAGCTCATCAAGACCATCTGGGGTGGCGGTTACCTGTTCGCCGCCGACGTGACCCAGGAGTGAGGCCGACATGATCAAGCGCGTCTTCGCCAGGCTGCTGCCCAAGGGGTTGACCGGCCAGATAGTGCTGGTGGCCCTGGCGGGGCTGGTACTGATCCAGCTGCTCAGTATCCAGATCTACCGCTCGGACAGGGAGGAGGCCCTCGGTTACGTCAACAGCCGCAACGCCATGCAGCGCATCATCTCCGTGGTGCGCCTGCTCTCCCTCTCTCCTCCTTCCCTCTATCACGAGATCCTCAAGGCAAGCCGCAGCGAGACCCTGCTGCTGCGTCTGGCCGACGAGCCGTTGCAGCCGGACAACCGCAGCCCCCGCTTCGAGAAGCTGGTGCGGGCCAAGCTCGGCTATCCATCCTCCCTGGCGGTGGAGATCAGCGCCGAGCTGAAGCAGGACATCCAGCGCAGCCGGGCCTGGCAGCACCACAACCGCATGATGAAGGATCGCAACGGCATGCCGACGCCCCAGGACATGCGGCTCTACGGCTCCATCGAACTGCCCAACGGCGGCTGGCTCCAGTTCAGCTCCCTGGTGGACAAGGAGACGGCGAGTTGGTCCTGGCAGACCACCCTAAACCTGCTGCTGGTGGCGAGCCTGGTGATCGGCCTGATGATCTGGCTGTTCCGCCGGGCGACCCGTCCCCTCAAGCAACTGGCGGCCAACGCCGACAGGCTGGGGCGTGGTGAGGACATCGAGCCCCTGCGCGAGGAGGGGCCCACCGAGATCCGCGAGTCCATCCAGGCCTTCAACCGGATGCACACCCGGCTCGATCGCTTCGTGCAGGACAGAACCCGGATGCTGGCCGCCATCTCCCATGACCTGCGCACCCCCATCACCAGCCTGCGGCTGCGCAGCGAGTTTCTGGCGGACGGGGAAGACAAGGATCGCTTCCAGCAGACCCTGCAGCAGATGGAGCAGATGCTGGCGGCGACCCTGAGCTTTGCCCGGGAGGAGGGGCAGCAGGAGGCGACCCGGGAGCTGGATCTGGTCAGCCTGCTGGAGAGCCTGTGTGACGACTATGCCGACATGGGCCAGCCCGTCACCTGCCTGGCCGAGGGCAAGCAGGTTTACGCCTGCCGCGCCAACACCCTGCGCCGGGTGCTGCAAAACCTCATCGGCAACGCCATCAAGTACGCAGGGGGTGCCGAGGTTTCGCTGGCGCGCGGTGACGGCGAGTTGCTGATCCTGGTTCGCGATCAGGGGCCGGGGATTGCGGAGAGCCAGCTGGAGGAGGTGTTCAAGCCCTTCGTGCGCCTGGATGAAGCCCGCAACACCGAGTCTGGCAGCGTGGGACTGGGGCTCGCCATCGCCCGCACCCTGGTGCACCAGCACGGCGGTGAGCTCAGCCTTCACAATCGCGAGGAGGGGGGGCTGGAGGCACGGATCAGCCTGCCCCTGTAAGGAACCTGACCAGGAAATGGGGCACCACCAGGGTGCCTTTTTGCTGCCCGTGGCGCTAGGGAAGCAGGGCAACAGGTCGGCCACCCGGAAACGGGCAACAAAAAACCCGCCGAAGCGGGTTTTTTCAATTCTTGCTGAGGCGCTGCCGATAAACGGAAGGCGGCTCGGGCGTGAATTACAGGCCAGTAACGTTGGCAGCAGCCGGGCCTTTCTGGCCTTGCTCGATGGTGAACTCAACGCGCTGACCTTCTTCCAGGGTTTTGAAACCGTTGGACTGGATGGCGGAGAAGTGAACGAACACGTCTTTGCTGCCGTCAGCCGGGGAGATGAAACCGAAGCCTTTCTCGGCGTTGAAGAACTTTACGGTACCAGTCATTTTGTTGGACATGATAATTTCCTTGAATAGTGATTAGTGAAACGCCATTAGGGTGGCAATCCATGATTTTTCGTCAGAAATACGTATGGGGAGCACTAAAGAAGGAGAATTATCTGGCAAGAATTATCGGGGATAACTACCTGCACAAATCACTGCTTTAAGATGACTGCCTAACATAATCAGGTCTGAACTACCGAACCATCGAAAACGATTAGAACACGCACATCCCGTCATGGCAATCTTTATCTTGGTATTCATTTCTGACGGTGATGGCTGGATCGGCGTTTTATCCGGATGTGCGTCTGCTGCCAGGCGCCTCCTGCTGCCCTTTTCAGGGGAATGACATCACGCTCTGCCAGCCGCTTTTTTTTCAGCAGAGTCTTCTGCGTGCATTCATGCTGCCGTTACCGTCTGCCACGGTATTTGTTGCTGACGGAATCGGACCAGTTGAAGGTGTCGGGCAGTACTTGGGCACTGGCTCGCTCCTTGGCTTTCTCCCGCGCCAGTGCGGATGCCGCCTTGGCGGCCTGGGCGCGATCGGCGGCGATCTTCTGGCGTCCTGCCTCGCGGATCTTGTTGCGCTCCCCGTTGGTCAGGGTGTGATCGGCATTGGCCTGGGCCTTTTGCACCAGCAGGGCAATCTCGGCTTTCTCGGCCTCGGTCAGATCTTTCATTTCCAGCTTCTTCATGACGCGCTCCTGCGATCGTTGAATGCCCACCCTAACACACATCCACCGGAGACAGGCTGACCATCCGTCCCCGGATGCCAAAAGTGTCGCCCGGTCGTCATTTCCGGGGGGGGGCACGCTACGGGAACGCCTGCCTGGCAGGCGCTGCCGGGAGGCTGGATCCCGGCGGAAGATTGGGAGTATGCTGAGGCCAGTGCGATCCCCGATCGTCACTGTTGGAGTACTGAAATCCACGATTCGGCTGACATGCTGGAACACCCGTTCCAACTGTCCAGGTAACCTTTTTGGAGTCTGATGATGAGCAACAAAGAACAGCATCACGGCAAAGATGCCAAGAAAAAACCGCAGATGTCACTGAAAGAGAAACGCGAAGCCAAACGGCAGAAAGCAGAGCTGAAAAACGGCAGCGCGATGAAGTAACGCTCCATCCACTGCGGCTCCCCGGAGCCGGTATCAAGCCAGTCCATCATGGGCTGGCTTTTTTGTCTCCGGCAGTAGAGGTGGTGCCATAGGCTGCAAAAATCCGCTCATAGCGCCCGTCCGCCTTCATCTTGGCGAGCTGTCTGTCGAACCATTGCCGGTGGCCCGCCTCGCGAAAGGCGAAGTGGTAGTGAGTCGGGGGGAAGAGGTCGTGCTGTCTGACCTTGTCCTTGGGATAGCGGTCGCCCTCCTGGTCATCCCCGAGCAACTGCGCCAGATAGTAGTAGAACACCCGTTGTTCCAGGATCACGGCATCGGTGCGCCCGAGCAGGAGCCGCTGTACCTGTCCCTCCTGCCTCGCCACCTCTTCATAACGGGGATTCTGGTCGACGATGTCGGAGAAGGTCGTTCCCAGGATCTGCCGTGCACGCTGGAAGGCACTGACTCGCAGGGTCTGCAAATCCTTCATGGTGTGGACTGCCGTCGGCGCCAGGGTAAAGACCCGGTTGTGGAAGGTGATCACCGGCTGTGAGAGGTAGGCACTTTCCAGCATGCCGGGTTTGACGTTGATGATGGCGTCCAGCTTGCCTTCCTCCAGCATCCTGAAGGTGCGCTCCAGGGGAAGATAGACGACCTGCAGCTCATGGGGGCTGCCTGCGAAGGCCTCTCGCATGAGATCGAGTTCAATGCCCCTGTCTTCGTGGCTGATGACATAGGGAGGAATGGCAAAGCTGACTCCCACCCGCAGCGGCTCCGCAGCAAGGTGGCCGCCGAACATCAGCAGGGCGAGGCACAGCAGACGGCTCAAGTAGTTCATGCAGGTTCCCGAAGGGAGAAATCGTCTCGATGATAGCCACAAGCCTGGACGAAGGGGACGTAAAGCGGGGGAAAGTGGCAGCAACATGGTCGTCGGGGGAGGTGAATGCGTCAGAAACAGGTAAAAAAAGGCCCTGATGAATCAGGGCCTGCCGCAGGGGATCAGAACGGAATATCGTCGTCGAAATCCATCGGCGGTTCGTTGTAGACCGGCGGGGCAGATTGTGGCTGCTGGGCCGGACGGCCGTAACCGCCTTGCGGTTGCATGTTCTGCTGCGGGGCAGCAGGACGTTGCATGTTCTGTTGCGGTGCAGCCTGTTGCGGCTGGCCCCAGTTGCCCTGGGATGACTGGCCGCCCATGCCCTGGCCACCGCCCTGCGGACGGCCACCCAGCATCTGCATCACACCGGTGAAGCTGTCGACCAGCACCTCGGTGGTGTAGCGCTCCTGGCCGCTCTGATCCTGCCATTTACGGGTCTGGAGTTTGCCTTCCACATAGACCTGGGAGCCCTTCTTCAGGTACTCGCCGGCCACTTCGGCCAGCTTGCCCATGAAGACGACACGGTGCCATTCGGTGCGCTCTTTCTGCTCACCGGTCTGCTTGTCGCGCCAGGTATCGGAGGTGGCCAGGGTGATGTTAGTCACGGCACCGCCGCTCGGCATGTAGCGCACTTCCGGGTCTTGCCCCAGGTTACCGATCAGAATGACTTTGTTGATGCCTCGACTGGCCATAATCTCTCTTCCACCCTTATGTATACCGGCCAGGCCAGATGCCTGGGCCCATTCAATAATGCGTTTGTTTGCAACGAGATGCGCGCCCTGGCTGGGTGTCATCTCTCTTCAGTGTCCTGGCTGCGCCGGAGCTTGCCGGCAGAGGCGTCATGGATCGGCCGCAGCGTTTGGCCGCCATAGTACCAGTTGGCGGGCATGAGCGCACATCTTCCCTGCCACTGTGGCGTCAATGGATCGCCACAGCCTGAGTAACTTACCCGAGGTAAGGTGTCACCAGCAAGGGGAGGCGGCTGGGGCAGGCTGCGTGAAGAGGGCGGAGCTGTTATGGTGCGCACCGGCACTACTTGACCCCCCAAATGGGGGGGGCGTGCTAGCCAATTGTATTGGCTGGAAAATTGCTGGGCTTCAAAGGAGCCACCGATGCGTCTAATACTTTTTTAATGCTGCAGCCAGGAGGGGGATTGGTACTCTTCCTTGCCAAAAAGCCCCGACTCGAATGTGCAAGGAAGTTCTCTTGATGACGCCCGACTCCCTCCTGGTGCTGATCACCGAAAATAACGCACAAGCCTCCCGTTTCCAGCGTCACCTCAGTGAAGAGCTTGGTCTGCCCATCTTGCTGGTGGGGGAGCTGAATGACCTGCCAGACGTTGCAGAGGGCGCCCCCAAAACCTTGCTGCTGATCGATCTGGACTACCTCAAGTCGACCCAGCAGGAGCTTTGGAGCAATGCCATCTGCCAGCGCTTTGGCGAGGCCAGTGCCGTGTTGCTCAATGCCCCGACCAGCACCAACAAAGAGCTGCTGCTGATGTGGCCCCATACCAGTGGGCTCTTCTTTCGTCAGGACACGCTGGACAGGCTGGTCTTCGGCATCCGCAAGGTGTTGCAGGGGGAGTACTGGATCCCGCGCCACCTGCTGTGCGACCTGGTGGACTACTACCGCAAGGGGAGCGGGCAACCTCAGCGTCAGCAGACGCTGCTGACCGCCCGCGAGCAGGAGATCGTGCGTCACCTGATGACGGGGGCCTCCAACACCGAGATCGCCGACAGCCTGTTCGTGAGCGAACACACCGTCAAATCCCATCTCTACAACGTCTTCAAGAAGCTGAACGTCAAGAACCGGTTGCAGGCGGTGAGCTGGGCCAAGGAGTATCTCTGAGGAAGGGGTACGGAAGGAAAGACTGTCTATTCATCCAGTAGTCTCTATGCCATACTGGCCCGCTCTGGTTCCCGTATCGAGCGCGCAACAAGATGGAAAAAATCGTGATCCGGGGTGCCCGCACCCACAACCTCAAGAACATCAATCTGACCCTGCCCCGCGACAAGCTGATCGTGGTCACCGGCCTCTCCGGTTCGGGCAAATCCTCTCTGGCGTTCGATACCCTCTATGCCGAGGGGCAGCGCCGCTATGTGGAGTCCCTCTCCGCCTATGCCCGCCAATTCCTCTCCTTGATGGAGAAGCCGGACGTCGACCATATCGAGGGGCTGTCGCCTGCCATCTCCATCGAGCAGAAGTCCACCTCCCACAACCCGCGCTCGACGGTTGGCACCATCACCGAGATTTACGACTACCTGCGGCTGCTGTTCGCCCGGGTCGGCGAGCCACGCTGCCCGACCCACGCCATTCCGCTCGCGGCCCAGACCATCAGCCAGATGGTGGATCAGGTGCTTGCCCAGCCCGAAGGCGCCAAGCTGATGCTGCTGGCCCCCGTGGTGCGCAACCGCAAGGGGGAGCACACCAAGCTGCTGGAGAACCTGGCGGCCCAGGGTTACATCCGCGCCCGCATCGACGGCGAAGTGTGCGATCTGTCGGATCCTCCCGCGCTGGAGCTGCACAAGAAGCACACCATCGAGGTGGTGGTGGACAGATTCAAGGTGCGCGATGACCTGGCCCTGCGCCTGGCCGAATCGTTCGAAACAGCGCTGACTCTCTCCGGCGGCATCGTGCTGGTGGTGCCGATGGACGGGGAGGATGGGGTTGCCCCCATGACCTTCTCCGCCAACTTCGCCTGCCCCGAGTGCGGTTACTCCATGTCGGAGCTGGAGCCCCGGATCTTCTCCTTCAACAACCCGGCGGGGGCCTGCCCCACCTGTGACGGTCTCGGGGTGCAGCAGTATTTCGATCCCGCCAAGCTCATCCATGATCCCGGCCAGAGCCTGGCTGGCGGCGCCATCCGTGGTTGGGATAAGCGCAGCTTCTACTACTTCCAGATGCTCAAATCCCTGGCCGATCACTACAAGTTCGACCTGGAGACCCCCTGGGAGGATCTGCCGCTCAAGACCCAGGAGGTGATCCTGCGTGGTTCCGGGCGCACCGAGATCGAGTTCCGCTACATGAATGACCGCGGCGACGTGGTGGTGCGCAAGCACCCGTTCGAGGGGATCCTGCACAACATGGAGCGCCGCTACCGGGAGACCGAATCCAACGCGGTGCGGGAAGAGTTGGCCAAATACATCGCCAACAAGTCCTGTACCAGTTGCGGTGGCAGCCGACTGCGGGAAGAAGCCCGCCACGTCTTCGTGGACAATCGCAACCTGCCGGCTATCGCCGAGCAGTCCATCGGCGATGCCCTGGCCTTCTTCGAAGGGTTGAACCTGTCCGGTCAGCGTGCCCAGATAGCGGACAAGATCCTCAAGGAGATCGTCGAGCGGCTCGGCTTCCTGGTGAACGTCGGCCTCAACTATCTGAGCCTGTCGCGCAGTGCAGAGACCCTCTCCGGCGGCGAGGCGCAGCGGATCCGGCTGGCCAGCCAGATCGGGGCTGGCCTGGTGGGGGTCATGTACGTGCTGGACGAGCCTTCCATCGGCCTGCATCAGCGGGACAACGAGCGGCTGCTCAAGACCCTGACTCACCTGCGTGATCTCGGCAACACCGTGATCGTGGTGGAGCACGATGAGGATGCCATTCGCCTCGCCGACCATGTGCTCGACATCGGCCCGGGGGCTGGCGTGCACGGCGGTGCCATCGTCGCCCAGGGGACGCCGGAGGAGATCATCGCGAACCCCGAGTCCCTGACCGGTGACTACCTCTCCGGGCGCAAGCAGATCGCCATCCCGGCCGAGCGCACCCCGCTCACCGGCAAGTGGCTGAAATTGAAAGGGGCGAGCGGCAACAACCTGCGCAACGTCAACCTGGATCTGCCCATCGGCGTGATGACCTGCGTCACCGGCGTCTCCGGTTCCGGCAAGTCGACCCTGATCAACGACACCCTGTTCCGCATCGCCCACCGCGAGCTCAACAAGGCCACCGAGTCCACACCTGCGCCCTATCGCAGCGTCGAGGGGCTGGAGCATCTGGACAAGGTGGTGGATATCGACCAGAGCCCCATCGGCCGCACCCCGCGCTCCAACCCGGCCACCTACACCGGCCTGTTCACCCCGATCCGCGAGCTGCTCTCCGGCACCCAGGAGGCGCGTTCCCGTGGCTACCAGCCGGGCCGCTTCTCCTTCAACGTGAAGGGGGGACGCTGCGAGGCGTGCCAGGGGGACGGGGTCATCAAGGTGGAGATGCACTTCCTGCCGGATGTCTACGTGCCGTGCGACGTCTGCAAGGGCAAGCGCTACAACCGCGAGACCCTGGAGGTGAAGTACAAGGGCAAGAACATCCACGAAATCCTCGAGATGACGGTGGAAGATGCCCGTGCCTTCTTCGATCCGGTGCCGGCGGTGGCGCGCAAGCTGCAGACCCTGATGGACGTGGGCCTCTCCTACATCCGGCTCGGTCAGTCCGCCACCACGCTCTCTGGCGGCGAGGCGCAGCGGGTCAAGCTGGCGCGGGAGCTCTCCAAGCGGGACACCGGCCAGACCCTCTATATTCTGGATGAGCCGACCACCGGGTTGCACTTCCACGATATCCAGCAGTTGCTCAAGGTGCTGCACCAGCTGCGGGATCGGGGCAACACCATCGTCATCATCGAGCACAACCTGGACGTCATCAAAACCGCGGACTGGATCGTTGATCTGGGCCCGGAAGGGGGCGCTGGTGGTGGCCGTATTCTGGTGACGGGTACGCCTGAGGAGATGAGCCGTTGCAAGGAGTCCCACACGGCGCGCTTCCTCGCTCCTCTACTGGAAAAATAAGCGTCACTCGAGAAAAAGGGGCCAGGGCCCCTTTTTTGTTGGCCGGTGGCGAGGTGCGCCGATCTGGCGCCCGGCCAGGGATGAGAGGGAGAAAAGAGGGACTCGTCCGGCAGACTCAGTGTGTCAGCATCAGGAAGGCGAGGGCGAACAGGAAACCCAGCAGAATGAAGAGGAAGGAACCTATCCCCCAGATGGCGGCAAGAATGCCGAGAATTTTGTCTTTGCGTGTCTGTGGCTTCATAAAATTCAAATTACAGCGTGGTTACATCGCATTAATAAAATACGCCCCGTGGCATAATTAAACAACAATTGAAAGGTGATATGAAGGTGCTTAAGGTGTATTTAATTGGTATTTTACATTTCATGATGATGCAGTAATTTAAGGCATCATCATGTATTTGAATGACTTTTTATTTTCATCTGCGGTTTGATTGTCCAATCAAAGCTGCCGTGTACATCTATCTATTTCTTGATAACTATTGAGCTAAATCAATAACCGGCCATTCACATCCTTTTATAGTTTTCGGGCTTGCAACATAGAAAGAAAACAAAAAAGGAATAATGTGATGAAAAAGATCCTTCCTCTGTTAATCGCAGCCGCATTTGCTTCCCCCGTCGCCATGGCACATCAGGCCGGTGACATCCTGGTCCGTGGTGGCCTGGCGTTCGTCTCTCCCCAGACCAGCAGTGACAACGTGCTGGGGACGGGCGAGCTGGAGATCGACAGCAACATGCAGCTTGGCCTGACCCTCTCCTACATGTTGACGGACAACTGGGGTGTCGAGCTGCTGGCCGCGACCCCCTTCTCCCACTCGGTGTCGACTGCCGGCCTGGGTGAGGTCGCCAAGGTCAAACACCTGCCGCCGACCCTGATGGCGCAGTACTACTTCGGTGATGCCAACAGCAAGGTGCGCCCCTATGTGGGGGCCGGTATCAACTACACCACCTTCTTCGACGAGGAAGGGCGCGGTGCCCTGGCCGGGACGGATGTGAGCGTGGACTCCTCCTGGGGGATGGCGGGTCAGGTGGGCCTGGACATGGCGATCAATGACCGCTGGTTCGTCAACGCCTCCGCCTGGCTCATCGACATCGATACCGATGTGCATACCGCCGTGGGCACCATCAACACCTCCATCGATCCGGTGGCCTTCATGTTCGGCGTCGGCTACCGCTTCTGATGACAAACGTGGCCGGTGCTCGGCCATGACAACCAAGCATGTCTCTTTGGCCCGGCTCTGTTCGGGCCCTTTTCTGCCTGCCATGTCACGCCAACTGTGATCTGGCCCGCCATCGCGTCACGAACCGCTATTCCATTGCACCCCGCTGCCGATAACCTCGGCATTCACCCCTTTCCCCAACGAGTGAGGATGCCTCCATGGGTTTATCTATTGTGCAGCGGATCATCGCCGGCTTCGTGCTGATGCTGTTGTTGCTGGTTCTGCTCGGCTTCATCAGTATTCTGAAGATCCGGGGGATCAACGAGGGGCTCTCCCAGGTTTCTGATCGTGCCACCCCCCTGGTGATCGCAGTCGCCGGGCTCAAGGGGGCACTGCAGGACAGCAACCGCTGGGTGCTCACCTACAGAACCAGCGAGGAGGCGGCCCAGTTGCCGCAACTGGCCAGCCAGTTCAAGGCGCAGCAGGAGCGTTTCCTGGCCCAGAGCAAGGAGATGGCCCGGTTTGACGGGGTGGCCGAGGCGAGCGAGCGGTTCCGCCAGGTCGACGGGGCGACCCGCGAGTTCTACGGGTTGGCGGATCAGGTGCTGACCCAGCACGGTCAGTGGGTGGCCGCACTCGATCGGCGCCATGAACTGGAGCTGGCGTTCATCCGGCTGGAAGATACCTACCAGTGGGCCGCCGATCTGTTGCTGCAGCAGACCGCGAGCAAACGCTCCATGCGCAACAAGGCCGAACTCATCACCTCCGGCATTGCCCGGGATCTGAAAAACATCCGCCGGGCCGATGCCAAGACCGATCTCAATGAATTGGAGAAGGTGCTCGGCAAGGATATCGAGATGGCACGCAAACGGCTCGAACGGGTGCAGGTGCCCGATGACGTGAGGCAGCGTTTCATCGTCAACCTCGATCGGATGCAGGAGCTGGCCCTCGGCCCGAAAGGGTTGCTGGCGACCATGCGCAATGGCCAGCAACTGGCGGCCTCGCTGCAGTCCCTGAACCAGCAACTCGACACCAGTCTGGTCAACAGCCTGGCGCTGCTGGACGAGATGGCCAAATCGGCGGGCAGCATTGCCAGCGCGAGCCGGGTCGGGGCGGATGACGCCGTCAGCAGCGCCAGCGCCTGGATCCTGATCGTGTCTGCCATCTCCGCGGCCGCCGCGCTCCTCATCGGTTACACCACGGCCCGCAGCATCCAGCGTCCGCTGCAACTCATCGATCGGGAGCTGGATCGCATGGCTACGGGTGACATGACCCGGCGCATCGACTACCAGAGCCGCTGCGAGTTTGGCAGCCTGACCCGCTCCATCAATACCCTCGCAGACAAGACTGGCGAGCTGCTCGCCCAGATCAATGCCGGCTCGCGCCATCTGGTGGACGAGGCGAGCCGCGCCGCCGAGATAAGCGAGCGGGCCATGTCACGGGTGCAGGATCAGAAGAGCCAGACCGATCAGGTGGCTGCCGCCATCACCGAGCTGGAGGTGAGTGCGACCGAGGTGGCGCGCTCCACCGATGGCACCAAGCGTGAGGTGGACCTGGCGGACGAAGAGGCCCGCGCCGGACGCAAACAGGTGGCGACTACTCGCCAGATCACCGAACAACTGGCGGGAGCCATGGAAGAGGCGGTCGGCATCACCCACAAGCTGGGAGAATTCAGCGACAACATCGGCAGTATCCTCGACGTGATCCGCAGCATCGCCGAGCAGACCAACCTGCTGGCGCTGAACGCGGCCATCGAGGCGGCCCGCGCGGGGGACGCCGGTCGCGGCTTCGCGGTGGTGGCGGACGAGGTGCGGGCACTGGCGAACCGGACCCAGACCTCGACCGAGGAGATCCAGGCCATGATCGAGAACCTGCAAAGTTCCAGCAAACACGTGGTGGCCGTGATGGCACGCAGCCAGGAGCAGACCCAGGATTGCGTGGCCCAGACCCGGGTGATGGACGAGGCGTTGCAATCCATTGCCGAGCGGATGAGTGCCATCAAGGCGATGGCGGATCAGGTGGCTCATGCCGCCCAGGAACAGATCTCCGTGAGTCAGGGGGTTGCCCGTCATGTCGCCGGCATTGCGGATGTGGCTTACGAGACCGAGCGGGAGGCGCGGGAATCGGCCAGCAGCAGTGAGGTGCTGGCGGATCTGGTCGCCAAGCAGCAGCAATTGATCGCCCATTTCAAGGTGTAGGAGGACTTATGGCTAACAAGTGGATCGGGGCCCTGAGTCTCCTGTTGTGTGGCCAGCTGATGGCCAGCGAGCTGGTGATAGAGAGCTGGCGCATAGATGACAAGGCCTTGTGGGAACAGAAGATCATTCCTGCATTCGAGGCCGCCCACCCGGGTATTCAGGTGAAATTCAACGGGGTGCAGAACGTCGAGTACATGCCGACCCTCTGGGCCAGCCTCAAGGCGGGCAAGGCGGGGGATCTCATCACCTGCCGCCCGTTTGACGACTCCCTGGCCCTGTTCAAGGCGGGCCATCTGGTGGAGCTGAGCGAGATGGCGGGGATGGAGAACTTCCCGAGCTTTGCCCAATCCCCCTGGCAGACCGACAGTGGCGCCCAGACTTTCTGCGTACCCATGGCATCGGTGATTCACGGCTTCTTCTACAACAAGAAGATTTTCAGTGAGCTGGGGCTGACGGTTCCCCAGACCCGCGAGGCATTCTTCGCGGCCCTGGACAAGGTGAAGGCGGATGGTCGCTATGTTCCCCTCGCCGTGAGCGGCTCGGAGAGCTGGGTTGCCTCCGAGCTCGGTTTCCAGAACATAGGCCCCAACTACTGGAAGGGGGAGGATGGTCGATTGGCGCTGATCGGGGGCCAGGAGCGCTTCAACAACCCGCAATACGTCAAGGTGTTCGAGGAGCTGGCCCGCTGGCGTGACTACCTGGGGGAGGGGGGCGAGAGCCGCGACTACGCCACCACCAACGAGCTGTTCACCTCGGGCAAGGCTGCCTTCTATGCGGCGGGATCCTGGGAGATCGCCCCCTTCACCGGCAAGGTGGACTTCGGTGTCATGCGCCCGCTCGTGGCAAAGCAGGGGGATGGCTGTTTCTTCACCGATCACACCGACATCGGTATGGGGATGAATCCTGCCAGCAAGAACAAGGAGGCCGCCATGACCTTCCTGCAATGGCTGACCACTCCCCAGTTTGCCGAGCTCTATACCAACTCGCTGCCCGGCTTCTTCTCGCTCTCCAACCACTTCTTTGAAGCCACCAATCCGGCGGCCAGAGAGATGATGGAGTGGCGGGATCAGTGCGATTCCACCATCCGGGTTGCCACCCAGATCCTCTCCCGCGGCACTCCCAAGCTCGGGGATGAACTGGCCGAGGTGAGCCAGCAGGTATTGCTGGGAACCGTGGCACCCAAGGCGGCGGCCGATCGCCTGGAACAGGGGTTGAAAGGGTGGTATGCCCCCCATCAGGGCAACCAGGGCAAGGGACAGGAGTGTCAGTGTGAGGTGAGCGTGCCTGCCGTCCCTGTGTCGGGTGCCATCGGGACCGAGCCTGCTGCACCTGTGGTGCCGGATGGACAAGCGCCTTCCGGAGCAAGCGCGACCCAGCCTCCGTCAGCACCGGTGTCCGGAGCCGTCGCTCCAGCGTCTCCTGCCGAAGTGGAGGAGGCGCTCGCCAGCGAACTGGAGGGGGCACAGCCCTGATGGTTCACCATGAAGAACGGGAGGCCTTGGCCTCCCGTTTTGCATCTGCGTGATGACCTGTCATTCCCGTGGCAAGCGGCACAGGCTGCCAATACGGGCCACCGGCACGAAACCCAGAGCGCGATAGACCCGCTGGGCGTGATAGTGCTCGTCTGCCACTATGATGAGCGAACTGGCCCGTGCCAGTCCTTGGCGTGCGACCTGGCTCAGCAACAGACGACAGAGCCCCCGGTTTCGCCACTCTGCGTGCGTGCGCACCAGTTGAAAGCGTCCCAGGGGGCCGGTGAAGAAGAGTCCGCAGCTGGCAACCAGTTGATCCTGGTGCCATAACCCCCACCACTGTCCGAGCCCGTCATCGATCATGGCCTGATAGAGCTGGCGGCGTGACAAGAGATAGGGAAGATAGCGCTCCTCCGAATGGGCTGGATCCCGCTCTGCCAGCTCGAAGGCGAGCCACTGATCCCAGTCCGCCGTGGTGAACGGGCGAGCCGGGGCCATGTCGCTGCCGGTGGGAGCTTGCCACTCCATTGCTCTCAGCGCCAGTACCACGCACTCCATGTATTGGTATCCCGCCGCCACGAACCCGGCGACCCGGCTGTTCTGGCCTGCGGCGAGGGGCCACTGGAAGGTGCGGTGGCGGATACGGGGATCCCAGCCAATCAGCCTGTCGAAACTGGCCTCGAGCCAGCCCTTGTCACGATCGCTTGGGGGAGTGGGCAGCAACAGGTAGTTGCCGAAGTAGTAGTCTGGAGAGCCCGGGGTACGCACGGTCCAGAACGCATCATGATCCGTCACCTCGCCCTGATAGCGATCGAACAGCAGATCGGTGGCAAAACCGGGGTGATCTTCCATGATTGGGCTCCTGCAAACGCTTGAATTGCTTATCGGCAGGCGGGGAAAGAAGTTAAAAAAAGGCCGGGAAACCCGGCCAAACAATCACACGCAGATTCAGAACGTCCAGGACGATCCGCCCGCATCATAGCGTGCCTGACAGCATTTTGGGATGGGGTCGCTCATTACTTAGGTTGAATTGCAAAATAAAAAAATCGGCAATCCCCCTTGCCACTGACAAATCGGTATTGACTTTGATCCGTTTTCTCATAAAGATAGAAAGACGTTTAGACGTCCAAACATCCGTTTTGGCGTGAAGGAATGGGTTGCAGGACAGGGAGAGAGCAGATGGGATTTCACAGCGCGCGTCAGGTTGAGGCACTCAACCAGAGTTTGGCGGATCTGGGTGGCGACATATCGGTCAGTTTCGAGTTTTTCCCGCCCAACAGCGAAGGGATGGAGAACACCCTCTGGCAGTCCATCGAGCGCCTGCAGGTGCTGGAGCCCAAATTCGTCTCTGTGACCTATGGCGCCAACTCGGGCACCCGGGACCGCACTCACAAGGTGATCAAGGACATCAAGGAGCGTACCGGCCTCATCGCCGCCCCGCACCTGACCTGTATCGACGCCAGCCGTGACGAGCTGCGAACCATTGCCCGTGACTACTGGAACAGCGGTATTCGCCATATCGTGGCCCTGCGCGGAGACTTGCCTCCCGGTCTCGACAAGCCTGACATGTATGCCACCGACCTGGTCGCCCTGCTCAAATCCGAAGCCGATTTCGATATCTCGGTCGCCGCCTATCCGGAAGGCCACCCCGAGGCTCGCAGTGCGCAATCCGACCTGCTCAACCTCAAGCGCAAGATAGATGCCGGTGCCAACCGGGCTATTACCCAGTTCTTCTTCGATGTGGAGACCTATCTGCGTTTTCGGGATCGCTGCGCCGCCATCGGTATCGATGCGGAGATCGTGCCGGGGATACTGCCGGTCTCCAACTACCAGACCCTGGCCAAGTTTGCCGGTTTCACCAACGTGAAGATCCCGCGCTGGATGCACCAGCGTTTCGAAGGGCTGGAAAACGATCAGATGACGCGCAACATGGTGGGAGCCAGCATTGCCATCGACCAGGTGCGTGTGCTGAGTCAGGAAGGGGTGAAGGATTTCCACTTCTATACCCTGAACCGCTCAGAGCTGACCTATGCCATCTGTCACACACTGGGTGTGAGGCCGAAAGGTCAGGCCTGATCCGCGGCTCTGATACAGAAAAGCCAATGAGTCTTCTCATTGGCTTTTTGTTTTGAGCGACAGTCAGGGCCGGGTTGGCTGGATCTCCCTGGGCTCGAGATCGATGACTGCATTGCCGGCGGCACCGGGATACTGGTGATAGCTCTGGTCCTGCTCCAGGGTATAGAAGGTGTCGAGGTAGTCGTCGTTGTTGGTCATCCAGGAGTCCGGAAGTGCCTTGACAATACGACCGCCGAGGTCGAGGAAGGGCAGGGCCTCGGGTACGCCGCCCGCAGTGAAGCCGAGTTTGAGTGCGTCAATCAGGAGGGCACTCAGCTCCTTGTAATTGACGTTGTCATCCTGCTCCATCATGACCACGTCGACGGCTCCCCAGCGGTAGCGATCCCAATAGACCAGGATCTGGTTGGGGGTGTAGTCGGTGTTGTTGTAGTCGAGATAGGGCATGTCGACGATATCTACCACGGGCTCGTCCCTGCCAGGATTGACCCCGGCCACGACGGCATAGACCTCGGCGGCGCCCAGCAGCCAGGGCTCCTGATCATCGTTGAGCCTGATCTTCTTGAGAATGCTGGTCTTGAGGGGGGTGGTGTTGCTGGTGGCACGGGGCGTCACCTGCATGTCGGCGGCAGCCAGCGCCTTTCGCATCACCTTCAGGCCGGCATTCTTGGCTTTGACCGGATCGGCCTCCACCACCAGTACCGGCCGCGCCGGCGGCTGGTTCACATCGAGATAGATCGGGCTGCCGGCGCTGTCGAACGCCTCGATGGCGCTCCAGCTCTTTTCGTCACCACTTGGTATGTAGGCAACCAGTGGCTCAACCCCTTGTTGCAGTGCATCCGCCTGATCCGGATTGGCCAGCCGCAGTTGCATCAGCTCCCTGACCTCGCCATCCAGTCCTTGCCGACGGATGGCCGCCTGGTTGGCATCCCGAGCCTGGCGTTTCAGACGCGGGCTGGCCTTTGGCAGCAGGTTGGGCAGTGGACTCTGGTATTCCTGATTGTTCAGGAGTGGCAGCAGGTTCTTCTGCTGCAGCGCGAGCTGGCGTGCCAGCTCCCGATCGGTGTCGGCAGCCTGGGTCGTGGTGGCGCCCAGCAGTGCCAGTAACAAAATGACAGCCTGATTCCTCATCTTCGTTCTCCAGTATTGAGTCTGACAACGGCGTTTGTCGGGAAGGATCTGCGCCGTTTTGTCACTAGAAAGGAATAAGGTTCATATGTGAACGCTCTTCTCAGGATTATGTGCTGCGTCTCACTGGAGTCTCCCCAGATGGTCAGGTCAGGCACGGAGCCGGTTGACTTGATGCAATGTCACTCCGATCAGCAATCCCCAGCAGGCAGACCCGACCCCGAGCAGGGTGATCCCCGAGGCAGTCACGAGGAAAGTCAGTAGCGCGGCTTCCCGCTCCTCGTCCTGCTGCAAGGCGCTGTGCAAGCTGCTGCCTATGGTGCCGAGCAGCGCCAGCCCGGCCACGCAGGTGACCAGCACCGCAGGGAATGCGCTGAACAGGGCAACCACGGTGGCACCGAAACAGCCTGTGAGCAGGTAGAAACATCCAGCCCACACGGCAGCAGGCCAGCGTCGAGTGACATCGTGATCCACTTCCTTGCCCATGCAGATGGCGGCTGTGATGGCGGCCAGGTTGAAGGCATAGCCGCCAAACGGTGCCAGCAGCACGCCGATGAATCCGGTCCAGCCAATCAAGGAAGAAGTGGCCGGTTGATAGCCGTGGGCGCGCAGGATGGCAATGCCCGGCATGTTTTGCGAGGTCATGGTAACGAGAAAGAGCGGGAGTGCGATGCCGAGCAGGGCGTCGATGGAAAAGGCTGGCGAGACCCAGACCGGGGTGGAAAGTTGCCAGTAAACCTCGTTGAGTTGCAGCTCGCCCCTCAGGGTGCAGAGCAGCATGCCGGCAGCCAGGACCAGCACCATGGTGTAGCGGGGCCAGAGGTGGCGACCCAGCAAGAAAGCCAGTAGCAAGGTGCCAAGCAGCAAAGGATCTTGCGGTGCCACCTTGAAGAGATCCAGCCCGAACCTGAGCAAGACTCCGGCCAGCATGGCGGCCGCCAGTGGGGCGGGAATGTGACGCATCAGCCTGTCGAACCAGCCGCTGATACCGCAGAGGGTGATCAGCAGTGAAGAGATGATGAAGGCGCCGATGGCTTCAGCCAGACTGAAGTTCCCCAGGCTGGTGATGAGCAGGGCGGCACCCGGGGTGGACCAGGCCGTCAAGACAGGCACCCGGTAATAAAGGGAGAGGCCGATGCAGCTGACCCCCATGCCGATACCCAGTGTCCATAGCCAGGAAGAGACCTGGGCTGCATCGGCACCGGCGGCCGTGGCGGCCTGGATGATCAAGACGACAGAACTCGTGTAACCCACCAATACGGCGATGAGTCCCGCGACCATGTGGGGGAGGGCTAGGGGCATGGGAAACTTCCTTGTGGATGCTGATAGCTTGTGCGCTATTGCGTACAATGTGGTTTGGACTATAACGCTGTGCGTTATGGCGCACAATATGGCTCGAAGAAATCGGAGAACAGATGCAGGAGATGAGTCGCTATCTGGCCCAGCGATTGAAAGGGCTGCGCACTGAAAGAGGATGGAGCCTGGATATGGCTGCCCGTGAAACGGGGGTGAGCAAGGCCATGCTGGGACAGATCGAGCGAGGTGAATCCAGTCCGACGGTGGCAACATTGTGGAAGATTGCCACCGGTTTTCGGGTCTCTTTCTCCAGTTTCATTGAGCCGACACCAGCGGCACAGGGAGAGACGGTATACCGTATTGCCGATGATATTCGACAGCAGCCGGCGGGAGAGGGGATGCAGGTTGCCCCGCTTTTCCCTTATGAGGCCCGCTTTGGTTTCGAGTTGTTCGAACTGACCCTGCTACCTGGATACCAGCGGGAGTCAGAACCCCATGAACCCGGAGTGACCGAACATGTCATCGTCATCAGCGGTGTGATGGAGGTACTGGTTGACGGAGCGTGGCGTTCCCTCGATCAGGGTGAGGCAGTCCGGTTTGCAGCGGACCGTCCCCATGGCTATCGCAATCTTGGGGTCGCTCCCGCCATCTTCCACAATCTGATCCACTATCCGTCCATGGCCACGCGATGATTAGCCGGGGCGGCCATCCGCTCTGGGACTGGTCAGTATGGGGGTATAGACCCAGACAAAGAGACCGTAGGCGGCAACCCAGCTCCATCCGCTGAGGTTCCATCCCGTGAGGGTGAGGTCTGGCCAAAAGAGGGGGAGCAAGACCCGCAACAGTGCGGACAGGATGACCAGTGCAAATGCCGCCGTGATCCTGCGTCCTATCTGCAGGGCTCTGCCACTGTGTCCGAGGGATACACGGGCTATCATCCCGAGGATCATGGCCCCCATGCTGCCCGCGCTGAACAGATGGCTGGCCAGTGACAAGGCTATCGGCCAGCCAGCCGTGCGTGCCGCCAGGGCGGTCAGCCCCAGTGGGATAAAGAGGTAGGCCAGGTGAAGCGACCACAGTAGGGGGTGGGCCACCGTGATTCCGGGTCGCCAGCGCAGCTGCCTGTAGAGGTGAGCCCCTGCCGCCACTATATATAGAGGGAACATCTGAATTCCGATGACCCACTGGGTCGGGAGTACTAACCAGAGCAGCAGGATGAGCCACAGAGACGCGAGGGCAATGCGCTCCAGCCACGGCAGTGGGAGTGCTTTTTCCGCCCCAGTGGCTCTGGCGGTAAAGAAGGGAATGACACGTCCTCCCATGACGGCAATCAGGGTCGTGAAGAGGAGCACGGTTGCAAGCAGGATATGTTCTACCAATGGCCATTCGGCATGCCACCGCCAGCAAGCGGTATTGAGCAGGGTGAACACGAGAAGCAGGGGAACAAAAAAGAGATTGCGCCACTGGCGCGTCACTATGATGGGTCTGGCGAGGAACCACGTACAGAGGGGCAACCAGGCCAGGTCCATGACCATCAGAGTGACATTGCTTTCTCCAAACCAGGGGAGCAGGCCTCTCGGGATGGCCCACAATCCCACGACCAGTGCCAGCGGCCAACCGCGTACACCTGGGTGAGCGGTCCAGTTCTGGACGGCGGTAAGCAGAAAACCCGCCACTATGGCGGCACCAAAGCCGAACAGCATTTCATGTGCATGCCACCAGATGGGGTTGGCAATCCGGGGCAGAGCAAACCAGCCGTTGAGCTGCCCCAGCCAGCCCAGCATTGCCAAAGCCGAGAACAAGGCGCCGAACAGGAAGAAAGGCCGAAACCCGAGGCGGAACAGAGGAACGATTCTCTCCTCTTTGCGGCTATCCAGAATCTGGTGCATGAATGAAACCTTAATTGAACATTTGAAAAGCCAATTATAAAGTGGCTTTTCAAATGTTCAATTTAAATCCAATGACAGCCCGAAATGGTTGTGACGCGAACGAAATAGAACCGCTTTGCTGCATATCTGAGCGAACGGTTCTTCTCGGTGAAAAAGCCCTTGTCATCACGGCGTGGCTCCCTATAATCCGCCCCTACCAGCACGGCGGAACACGCCGAACTGATGAGCTCGCTTCCTTGTGAAGCCAGCGCCGAAAGAAAAGCGAAAACAATCGCTTGACTTT
>NZ_JBFOCP010000011.1:0-25643 GCF_040907855.1 Aeromonas sp. s4
CTGCCACGGGCAGGGAGCGCCGTTGTCACCTGCCTCGATTTGGCTTCTCGACATGACAGATAAAAAACGGGGCGAACCTAGTGGTTCGCCCCTGATGCTTTTTACGTCAACCCCGAGGGGTCAACCCTGTTTGTCTGATGCCGGCTCTGCGTCCTTCGGCGCCTGCCAGCCGCCACCGACGGCCTTGTAGAGGGCGACCTGGTTACTCAGCTGGGCGAGCCGGGTGCTGATGAGCCCCTGCTTGGCGCTGAACAGGGAGCGCTGGGCGTCGAGGCGGGTCAGGTAGCTGTCCACCCCTTGCTCGTAACGCACCTCCGCCAGCCTGAAGTAGGTCTGGTTGGCATCCACCAGCGCCTGTTGCGCCTGCAGCTGCTGCGCGTAGTCAGCCTGGGCACCGAGGGTATCCGCGACCTCCTTGAAGGCGGTCTGGATGCTCTTCTCGTAGCTCGCCACCGCCTGCCTGGTCCCCACCTCGGCCACGTCCAGATCCGCAACGCGCTTGCCGCCATCGAAGATGGGCAGATTGATCTGGGGCATGAAGGTCCAGGTGCCGGTGCCGCCGTCAAACAGACCACTCAGCTGGTTGCTGGCGGTGCCCGCCGTCGCGGTGAGCGAGATGGTCGGGAAGAACGCGGCGCGGGCCGCCCCTATGTTGGCGTTGGCCGCCTTCAGGTTGTGCTCCGCCGCCAGGATGTCCGGGCGTTGCTGCAACAGGCTGGAGGGAGCCCCCACCGGGATCGGCGCCAGTTTCACCTCGGCCAGGGTGGCCGGTTGTGCCGCCAGCACCGGGATATCGGTGCCAAGCAGCAGGGCCAGACCGTTTCTGTCCTGCTTCACCAGACGCTGGTATTGCGCCTGGCTGACCTTGGCGTTTTCCAGTGCCGTGCGCCCCTGGGCCAGCTCCATCTCGGAGGCGGCGCCCAGGCGGTATTTGTGCTCGGTCAGGGCATAGCTCTCCTGCTCGGTGGCGAGGGTCGCCTGGCTCAGGGCCAGCAACTCCTGATCCGCCAGCAGGGTGAAGTAGGCATTGGCCACCGAGGCCACCAGCGCAATCTGGGTGCTGCGCTGGGTCTCGATTTGCGCCAGATAGGTCTCAAGGGCCTGATCTTTCAGGCTCTGGATCCGGCCAAACAGATCCAGTTCATAGGCGGTGATGCCGATGTTGGCGCCGTACTGGCTGCTGATGGTGCCCTGCCCCGTACTACTGAGATCGTCGGATCCCTGCTGGCGGGTGCCGCTGCCACTGGCGGCCAGGGTCGGCAACTGGGCCGCCCGCTGGATACGGTATTTCGCCTCGTAGGCCTCGACGTTGAGGGCTGCCAGGCGCAGATCCCGGTTGCTCTCAAGGGCGGTGCCGATCAGCGTCTGCAGGGCCGGGTCCTGGAACTGCTGGCGCCAGGGGGCAAGTTCCCCCTTGGCGGCCAGGTCAGCTTGCCAGGAGGCGCCTTGGGGCAGCTCGGGGCGCTGGTAGTCGGGGGCCATGGAGCAGCCCCCCATCATCAGGGTCACGCCCAGGGCGATCAGGGTCTTAGTCATGGTTGATCTCCTTGGTGTGGACACTCTCTTCCCCGGCATGCTTGCGTTCGGTGAAATAGCGCATCACCAG
The DNA here is from genome assembly GCF_040907855.1 of Aeromonas sp. s4. Lineage (NCBI taxonomy): Bacteria > Pseudomonadati > Pseudomonadota > Gammaproteobacteria > Aeromonadales > Aeromonadaceae > Aeromonas > Aeromonas sp. s4. Next base: position 1,607 of record NZ_JBFOCP010000011.1, read on the forward strand.
CACGAAGAACAGCGGCACGAAGAAGATGGCGAGCACGGTGGCACTGATCATCCCCCCCATCACGCCGGTCCCGATGGCGTTTCGGCTGCTGGCGCCCGCCCCGGTGCTGATCACCAGGGGCAGTACCCCCAGGATGAAGGCGAGCGAGGTCATCAGGATGGGGCGCAGGCGCTGACGCGAGGCCTCCACCACCGCATCCCCGAGCCTCATCCCCTTGTCGTGCAGCTCCTTGGCGAACTCGACGATGAGGATGGCGTTCTTGGCCGACAGCCCGATCGTGGTGAGCAGGCCCACCTGGAAGTAGACGTCATTCTCAAGCCCGCGCAGGGTCGCGGCCAAAATGGCCCCCAGCACCCCGAGCGGCACCACCAGCATGACCGAGAACGGAATGCTCCAGCTCTCGTAGAGGGCGGCCAGACAGAGGAAGACCACCAGGAGCGAGATGGCGTACAGGGCCGGCGCCTGGGAGCCTGCCTGACGCTCCTGGAAGGAGAGGCCGGTCCACTCGATGCCGATCCCTTCCGGCAACTGCTTCACCATCTCCTCGATGGCCGCCATGGCATCACCCGTACTCTTGCCAGGGGCCGCCTCACCGACGATCTCCATGGCGGAGACACCGTTGTAGCGCTCAAGACGGGGCGAGCCGAAGCTCCACTCCGTGCTGGCAAAGGCGGAGAAGGGCACCATCTGGCCCGCGCTGTTGCGCACGTACCACAGCTTCAGATCTTCCGGGTTCATCCGGAAAGGGGCATCCGCCTGCAGATAGACCTTCTTGACCCGGCCTCTGTCGACGAAGTCGTTCACATAAGAGGAGCCCCAGGCCGCCGACAGGGTGTTGTTGATGTCGGTGATGGAGAGCCCCTGGGCCAGCGCCTTCTCGTAATCGATCTTGATGTCGAGCTGGGGCGTGTCTTCCATCCCGTTCGGGCGTACCCGCACCAGGTTGGGATCCTGCGCCGCCATGCCGAGCAACTGGTTGCGCGCCTGCATCAGCTTCTCGTGACCCAGACCGCCGCGGTCCTGCAGGAAGAAGTCGAAGCCGGTGGCCGTGCCGAGTTCCGGAATGGGGGGCAGGTTGAAGGCGAAGACCTGGGCTTCCTTGATGCTGAACAGGAACCCCATGGCGCGGCCGATGATGGCATTGGCGCTGCGCTCTTCTCCCTTGCGCTCGCTCCAGTCCTTGAGCTTGATGAAGGCCATGCCGCTGTTCTGACCGCTACCGGCGAAACTGAAGCCCGCCACCGTCAGCACGGAGTCCACGTTCTCCTTCTCGTTCTCGAGGAAGTAGTCGCGCATCTCCCCGAGCACCACCTCGGTCCGCTCCTTGGTCGCCCCCACCGGGAGCTGCACCATGGACATGATGACCCCCTGATCCTCTTCCGGCAGGAAGGAGGTGGGCATGCGCATGAAGAGCACCGCCAGCACCGCCAGCATGGCCAGATAGATGATGCCGTAGCGGGTGCCCTGCTTGATCACCTTGCGCACGCCGTTCTGGTAACGGTTGGCGTTGGTGTCGAAGAAGCGGTTGAACCAGCCGAAGAAGCCGCGCTGGGCGCCGAATTCACCGTGCTTCATGGGTTTGAGCAGGGTGGCGCACAGGGCCGGGGTCAGGATCAGGGCCACCAGCACCGAGAGCACCATGGCCGAGACGATGGTGAGGGAGAACTGGCGATAGATGGCACCGGTAGAGCCACCGAAGAAGGCCATGGGCACGAACACCGCCGACAGCACCAGGGCGATGCCCACCAGGGCGCCGGTGATCTGGGTCATGGACTTGCGGGTCGCCTCGAGGGGGGAGAGATCCTCCTCGCTCATCAGACGCTCCACGTTCTCCACCACCACGATGGCGTCATCCACCAAGAGGCCGATGGCGAGCACCAGACCGAACATGGTCAGGGTGTTGATGGAGAAGCCGAAGGCCGCCATCACCCCGAAGGTGCCGAGCAGGACCACGGGCACCGCGATGGTCGGAATCAGGGTTGCCCGGAAATTCTGCAAGAACAGATACATGACGCAGAACACCAGGAAGATCGCCTCGATCAGGGTCTGCACCACCTCCTCGATGGAGATCTTCACGAACGGCGTGGTGTCGTAGGGATAGACGATCTCCATGTTGGCCGGGAAGTACTCGGAGAGTTCACCCAGCTTGGTCCGCACGTGCTCGGCGGTGTCCAGGGCGTTGGCACCGGTCGCCAGCTTGATGGCGACGGCGGCGGTGGCCTGGCCGTTGTAGAGCGCGGTCGCGTCGTAGTTTTCACCGGCAAGCTCGACCCGGGCCACGTCCTTGAGCTGGACCTTGGAGCCGTCCTGGTTCACCCGCAGCAGGATGTTGTTGAACTCCTCCACGGTGGAGAGCCGGGTCTGGCCCATGATGGTGGCGGTAAATTGCTGATCGCTCACCGCAGGGGTCCCCCCCAGCTTGCCGAAGGCAACCTGGGCGTTCTGGGCCTTGATGGCGGCCTGAATGTCGGCCGGGGTCATCTGCACCCGGTTGAGCTTGTGGGGATCGAGCCAGACGCGCATGGAGTACTGGCTGCCGAACAAGGTGATGTCACCGACCCCGTCCAGACGGCTCAGGGGCTCCTTGATGTTGGCTACCACATAGTCCGCCAGGTCATCGTTGGTCATGGCGCCATCGGTGGAGATGAAGGCGGCCACCATCAGGAAGCTGCTGGAGGTCTTCTGGACCCGCACGCCCTGTTGCTGCACCTCTTGGGGCAGGAGCGACATAGCCTGTTGCAGCTTGTTTTGCACCTGCACCTGGGCGATGTCGGGATCCGTACCCGGCTTGAAGGTGAGGGTCACGCTGACGTTCCCTGACGAGTCGGATTGCGCCGACATGTAGAGCAGGTGATCCAGCCCGGTCATGTTCTGCTCGATGATCTGGGTCACCGAGTCTTCCACCGTCTTGGCGGAGGCCCCCGGGTAGCTGGCGGAGATGCCAACCGCCGGCGGGGCGATGGTCGGGTACTGGGCCACCGGCAGGCCGATGATGGCCATGGCCCCAGCCAGCATGATCACCAAGGCGATCACCCAGGCGAAAATGGGTCTATCTATGAAAAAACGTGCCATGAGGCGACTACTCCATCCTACTGCTTGGTTGCCGGGGTCTGTTGTGCGCTGTTACCGGCACGTTCAGTGGGCGCCACCACGACCCCGGGTTTGACTTTCTGCAGACCGGCGACGATCACCTTCTCGCCAGCCTTGAGACCGGACTCCACCACCCAGCTGTCGCCGGACATGCGGCCGACCTGCACTTCACGCAGCTCCACCTTGTTGTCCGCCGTCACCACCATGACGGTGGCACCGCCCTTGGGGGTACGGGTCACGGCAGTCTGGGGCACCAGCAGGCCTTGCGGGCGCTCGCCCTCCTGCAGGGTGGCGCGCATGAACATGCCGGGCAGCAGCAGTTGATCCGGGTTGGGCACGATCACCCGCAGGGTCACCATGCCGGTCGCCTCGTCCACGGTCACGTCGGAGAACTGGAGGGCCCCTTTCTCGCCATACTGGCTGCCATCTTCCAGCTGGAAGCTGACACCGGCCCCGTCCTTCTCCCCCTGGGTCAGCTTGCCCTCGGCCACCAGGCGCTTGAGGCGCAGCAGGTCGGCGGTGGACTGGCGCACGTCCACGTACATGGGATCGAGCTGGGAGATGGAGGTGAGGCTGTCCGCCTGCTGGGCGGTCACCAGGGCACCCTCGGTCACCGCCGACTTGCCGATGCGGCCGCTGATGGGGGCCGTGATGCGGGTGTAGGCCAGGTTGATGTTGGCGGTCTGCAACGCGGCCTTGGCGGCCCCGATCTCGGCCAGCTGCTGTTTCCAGGCCGCGTCGGCGTCGTCATACTCCTGGCTGCTGATGGCTTTCACCTTCACCAGCTCGGCGTAGCGCTGGGCCTTGAGGCGGGCGCTGCGCTCGTTGGCCTCGGCCTTGGCGAGGTTGGCCTTGGCGGAAGCCACTTCGGCCTGATAGACGGCGGGATCAATCTGATAGAGCAGCTGACCGGCCTTGACGTCGCTCCCCTCGGTGAACAGGCGCTTGAGGATGATGCCGTTCACCTGGGGACGCACCTCGGCCACCCGCAGGGGGGCGGTGCGGCCGGTGAGCTCGGACAACAGTTGCAGGGGGGCCGTATGGAGGGTGACCACGTCCACGGCGGCGGGAGGCATCTCCCCCATGGCCTGCTGGGCCCCGTCCTTGTCACCACAGCCAGCCAGCAGGCCGCTTGCCAGCAAGGCAAGGCCGACCGAACGTGCGAGAATATGTTTATGCATCAAGTCTCTGAACCTCAGTTTCAATCAAAAAGAAGTGACAAAACCACAGGGTTTATAAGGCCCCTGTTGGTAAAACGGCGAAGATGAGGCAATATACATACATTCATGAATGTATGTAAGAAACTTTTTTCACTTTTAAACAGGACCGGAGTCAATGGCCAGACGCACCAAAGAAGAGGCGCAGCAAACCCGCTGCAACATCATGAGCACGGCCCTGGATCTCTTCTGCCAACAGGGGCTGGCACGCACCAGCCTGACCGATATCGCCAAGGCGACGGACCTCACCCGGGGCGCCATCTACTGGCACTTCAAGAATAAAGAAGAGCTGTTCGTCACCCTGTGGGAGGAGCTGTGTGCCCCCCTCTCCCACCAGCTCGATGCCTGCGTCGACGAGGCGGAGCCGGATCCCCTGGGCAAGCTGCGCAGCTTTCTCAAAGAGGTGATGCTCAAGATCAGCACCGAGCCCGCCCACCAGCAGATGTTCACCATCATGTTCAATCTGGAATCCATGGAGGGAGAGGCCGCCGTCATGCGCGAGCACATGCACCTGCAATCCATGAATTTCTTCCGGGATCTGGAGATCACCCTGGCCAATGCCGTGCACCGCGGCCAACTGCCCGAGGGGCTGGATCTGCGGCGCGCCGCCACCCTGCTCCACTGCACTCTGGACGGCTACATCATCAACTGGCTGCACTTCCCGGATCGCATCGATCTGATTGAGGAGTCGGACTTCCTCCTCGATACCCTGTTCACCCTCATCGCGAGCCCCACCCTTCGCCGCCACCCCTGAGTCAGCAAGACGCGCCGCCCCCGCCAATGCTCAACAGCCGGGGGCAAACCTGCTAGAGTAACGCCCCCCCCACCACGATGAGCCCGACACCCTTGCCACACGCCCCCGCGCCGGCGCGCGACGCCGCCCCTCGCCCCGCCCTCGTGGCAGGCGCCCATGCCCCCTTCCTGGCCCTGCTGGGCAACGGCCGTCATCTGCTGGAGGCCGGTTGCGGGGCAGGAGAGGATCTGCGCCTCTTTCGCCAGCAAGGCCTCACCGTGACCGCCTTCGATGCGAGCCGGGCGCAGGCCGCCGCCGCCTCGCGCCTGTGCGGTCAGCCGGTGCGAGTCTGCCGCGTCGAGCAGATGCAAAGCGTCGTTCCCTATGACGGTATCTGGGCCAGCGGCTCCCTCCCCTGTCTGCCCGAGCACGAGATAGCCCCGGCGCTCGGTCATCTGGCCACCCTGCTCAAGGCCGGGGGCCCCCTCTACGCCTCCTTCCCCCACGGGAAGGGCGAACCGCTGCCACGGTCAGGGGAATATCCCCTGCAGACCCGGCTCGACGAGGCGGGACTACGACGCCTGATCGCTCCCCTCCCCTTCACCCTGCACCATAGCTGGGTGGGGGAAGATGAAGTGAACGGCCCCTGGCTGCACGCCTTGCTGGTGCGGCGCTGATCCGCGAAAGCCCCCGGGGACAGTGACACCTCACGGCATTCAGCCCATTAACAATATTTAACCCTGAGTTAACCACCATAAAGCAGACAAGATGCGGTGTTTGTGTTAAAAAGCGGCATTAAAATCAAAATTAAATAACAAATCAGACACCAACACCTGGATTCCCCCATGAAACTCGTTCTCAATCTGGTTGCCGGTATCCTCGCCGGCCTGCTGCTCGGTCTCTATGCACCCGAATGGGTCGCCCGCGTGCTGTTCACCGCCAAGACGGTGATAGGCCAGCTCATCACCTTCACCATCCCGCTCATCATCCTCTTCTTCATCATGAGCGGCATCGCCAGCCTGCCGAAGAACTCCGGCAAGCTGCTGGGCAAGACGGTGGGGCTCTCCTACTGCTCCACCATACTGGCGGGCCTGTTCGCCTTCACCGTGGCGAGCCACCTCATCCCGCACCTGACCACGGCCGCCGAGCCCACCGCCGAGGCAGCCACCAAGCTCGCTTCCTACATCAATCTCGAGATCCCGCCCCTGTTCGGGGTGATGTCGGCCCTGGCCGCCGCCTTCGTGTTCGGCATCGGCATCAGCGCCACCCAGGCCACCGACCTGCGCCGGGTCGCCGATCAGGGCCGTGACATCATCGACCGCCTGCTGGCACGCGTGATCATTCCCCTGCTCCCCTTCTACATCGCCGGCGTCTTCGTCGAGATGACGGTGGAAGGCACCGTCTTCGCCACCCTCAAGACCTTCGGGGTAGTGCTGGTGATGGCCATCGTCATGCACTGGATCTGGCTCTGCGTCCTGTTCGTCGGCACCGGCCTCGCCCAGGGGCGCTCCCCTGTCATGCTCATCAAGAACATGCTGCCCGCCTACTTCACCGCCCTTGGCACCATGTCCAGCGCCGCCACCATTCCGGTGGCCCTGCAAGCCAGCAAGCGCAACGGCGTGAGCGACGGCATCGCCAACTTCACCGTGCCCCTGTGCGCCACCATCCACCTGTGCGGCTCCACCATCACCCTGGTGACCTGCGCCACGGCGGTGATGTTCCTCTCCGAACACCTGGCCATTCCGGGCTACGGCACCATGGTGCCCTTCATCATGATGCTGGGCGTCATCATGATTGCCGCGCCGGGCGCACCGGGTGGAGGTGTCATGTCCGCGCTCGGCCTGCTCACTTCCATGCTCGGCTTCGGTGAGGCCTCCATCGCCCTGATGATCGCCCTCTACCTGGCCCAGGACAGCTTCGGCACCGCCTGCAACGTCACCGGTGACGGCGTCATCGCCCTGTGGGCCGATCGTTTCGCCCAAAGTGGCGAGCCAGGGCTCAGCACCGAGCAGGACGCAGCCTGATAGCGCAGGCAATAAAAAACGGGAGCCATCGGCTCCCGTTTTTCGTTGGCGCAAGAGGGCGTCTCAGCCCCGGCGGCGGATCACCCCTTCCTGCATGGTGCTCGCCACCAATACCCCATCCCGGGTGAAGAACTGGCCGCGCACCAGACCCCGACCGCCGCTGGCGCTCGGGCTGTCCACCACGTAGAGCAGCCAGTCGTCCAGCCGGAACTCCCGGTGGAACCACATGGAGTGATCGATGGTGGCCACCTGCATGTCCGGCTCCCAGTAGGAGACCCCGTGGGGCTGCAGGGCGGCGAACAGGAAGTGGAAGTCGGAGGCATAGGCCAGCAGGTAGTTGTGGACCCGCTGATCGTCCGGCACCGGGCCATTGGCCTTGAACCAGGTGTAGCGAAGGGGCTCGTGAACATCCGGGCGAATAGGGTCCACCAGGGTCACGGGGCGAATTTCGATGGGCTTCTCGCACAGGATCTTGTCCCGCAGGGCCGCCGGGATCATCTGCTCGTAGGGACGCACCAACTCCAGCTCGCTCTTGAGCTGCTCGGGGGGCGTGATGCCGGCCGGCATCTTCGTCTGATGCTCGAAGCCCTCGGCCTCCACCTGGAAGGAGGCGTTGAGGTAGAAGATGGGCTTGCCATTCTGGATGGCCTTGACCCGGCGGGTGGAGACGGTCTGGCCGTCGCGGATGTTCTCCACGTCGTAGACGATGGGCTTGTTGGCATCCCCGGGGCGCAGGAAGTAGGAGTGGAAACTGTGGACCTGGCGGTCGCTTGCCACCGTCTGCTTGGCGGCTGACAAGGCCTGCCCCATCACCTGTCCGCCAAACACGGATCGCAACCCGAGATCCTGGCTCTGGCCCCGAAACAGGCCCTCCTCGATCTTTTCGAGCGCCAGCAACGCCAGCAGCTCATCCAGTACCTTGCTCATTGGTTTCTCCTGTCTTTGTGCGCGAAAGGCTAACAAGCCCGTCCCGGCAGGGCAACCATCCTGATGCACATCCCCGTCTGCAACCACCTCCCCTTCAAAAAAGGGAAGTGTATGACGCTTTCCAGCCCGTACAGAGGGCACTCTGGCCCCCTCCCCTGGCAAGGGGAGGGCTGGGGTGGGGTCAGACGCGATCAAGCCATGCCCGAATAGAGACAACCACCCCGGGTTGATTTTCCATCACCTCCCTGTTGCTAAATCTCAGTACCGTCAGCGACAGGGCCGCCATGTAGGCATCCCGTCGCTTGTCATGACGCAGACCCCGCATGTCGAAATGGCTGTCGCCATCAACCTCAATGACCAACAACCGCCCGGGGCAGTAAAAATCCGCAATGTATGGGCCTATACCTTGCTGACGGCGAAACTTGACTCCGAGTTGCCCAGCCCGAAGCGCCTGCCACAATCGCCGTTCAGGCTCTGTTGGATTGTTTCGTTGTTCACGCCGTTTATCCAGCGTGGCCTCGCGGTTGAAAACACGAACTGGCTTCTCGTTCATGACATTATTCCTCCGACTATGCCCCTGTCAGCATAACAACTACTCACCCCCTCCCAGCCTCCCCCTTCAAGAGGGGGAGGAGCTTGTCTGGCCCTTTCTCTCCCCTGTGCGATTCAGTCTCAAGGAGCCCGGCAGGAGCAGAAAACAAAAAAGCCCGCACCTTGGGGTGCGGGCTTGTGGCGTGTCCGGGGCGAGCGGCCCGTGGCGGCGGCTTACTTGCTGCCGGTGCCGGAATTGCGGGTGGAGGAGGTCGGCTTGCGACGGGCGGTGGTGGCACGGGCGCGCGGCTCCTTGCCCTGCATCTCCTTGTGGCGCTTCACGGCGCGACGGATCTGGGCGGCCTGCTTGTGGCGGGTGCTCTTGCCATCCTGCTGCAAATCGACCTTGGATTCGGTCTCGTTCGGCAGATTGACCAGGCCGCGCAGGTAGTTCACCTCGGGGAGTTTCAGCTCCTGCCAGCCGCCGCGGGGGATGCCGCGATCCAGCTTGACGTCGCCGTAGCGGATACGCATCAGGCGGCTCACCTGCACTTCCTGGGATTCCCACAGGCGGCGCACTTCCCGGTTGCGGCCCTCGGTCAGGGTGACGTTGAACCACTGGTTCAGCCCCTCGCCACCGGCGGGCTTGATCTTGTTGAACTTGGCCATGCCGTCTTCCAGCTGCACGCCCTTGCGCAGGCGCTGCAGCATGGCTTCGGTGATCTCGCCAAAGACCCGCACCGCGTATTCCCGCTCCACTTCGTGGCTCGGGTGCATCAGCCGGTTCGCCAGCTCGCCGTCGGTGGTGAACAGCAAGAGGCCTGAGGTGTTGACGTCGAGGCGGCCGACCGCTATCCAGCGGGCGCCATCCATCTTGGGCAGACGATCAAACACGGTGGGACGTCCTTCCGGATCGTGGCGGGTGCACATCTCCCCTTCGGGCTTGTGGTAGGCCAGCACGCGGCAGATCACTTCCTCTGCGGCGCGGGTCTTGACCTGGTGGCCATCCACCCGGATCACGGCGTTCACTTCGACGCGATCCCCCAGCGTGGCGACCTTGCCATCCACGCTGACCCGACCTGCGGTGATCAGGGCCTCCATCTCACGACGGGAGCCTTGACCCGCGCGGGCCAATACTTTTTGCAGTTTTTCACTCATCGGGTTTACCTGATTGTTGATCGCTGCCCGCCGACATCGCGGACAACCTTGGCTCTTGTGGGAAGGCCCCGTTGGCCTCCCCACCATGTTCATGCTCAGCACGGCCTGCCAGAGGCTGACCGTCACCGCCCTCGCCCGGCATGAGCGACAAGGGGGCCTGCAGCTCGGGATCCAGCTCAGGGAGCTGCTCCAGACTCTGCAGGTTGAAATAGTCCAGAAATTCACGGGTGGTGGCGAGCAGCTCGGGGCGACCCGCCACCTCCTTGTGGCCGATGCTGCGCACCCAGCCACGCTCCTTGAGGGTGTTGACGATCTGGCTCGACACCGCCACCCCGCGGATGGCTTCTATCTCCGCCCGGGTGATGGGCTGACGATAGGCAATCAGCGTCAGCGTCTCCATCACGGCGCGGGAATAACGGGGAGCCCGCTCGCTCCACAGGCGCGACAGCTCCTCGGCATACTCCTGGCGGGCCTGGAAACGCCAGCCGGAGGCCACCTCTTTGAGCTCGACCCCCCGCTCGCTGTAATCCTGTCTGAGCTCTGCCAGCAGCAGCTGGACATAGCGGCCGGTGACCGGGTAGTCCGAGAGCACGCTGCCCTTGATTTCGCTCACCGTGAGGGGACGCCCCGCCACGAAGATCGCCGCCTCGATCAGGGTCTTCAATCGTTCAGCAGGCAGCGCCACGGTGGACCTCCCGGGTCCACGCCCCTGGCGCAGCCCCTCGCTCAGTGTAGATGCTCATGCTCCTCCCCTTTCCCCTGACTGGCCAGGGCAAAATGGATGGGCCCCAGAGGCTCCGCCTGCAAGATCCAGATCAATTGTTCCTTGCACAGCTCCAGCAGGGCCAGGAAGGTCACCAGCACCCCCATGCGCCCCTCCTCGGCTCGCAGCACCTGCTCCAGGCGCAGGGTCTGGCCCAGGGAGAGCATGGCGAGGATCTCCGCCATCCGCACCCGGGTCGGGATCTGCTCGCGGCGGATCTGGTGATGTTCAAAATGAGTCGCGCGTTTTACCACACTTTGCATGTAAAGGGCGAGTTCAACCAGAGAAACATCGGGCGCCAATGGCTTCAAGGCACCAAAATCCGGCGCCATGGCGGCGGCGACGAAGATCTCCCGCTCCACCCTCGGCAGGGCATTGACCCTCTCCGCCCCCAGCTTGTAGCGCTCGTACTCCTGCAGGCGACGAATGAGGGTGACGCGAGGGTCTTCTCCCTCCTCCTCGTCTTCCAGTTCCGGGGCCTTGGGCAGCAGCAGGCGGGACTTTATCTCCGCGAGCCAGGCCGCCATCAGCAGGTATTCCGCCGCCAGCTCGAGGTTGAGACCCTGCATCAGATCCACGTACTCCATGTACTGGGCGGTGATCTGCAGGATGGGCAGGTTGAGGATGTCGAGCTGCTGGCGCCGGATGAGGTAGAGCAAGAGATCCAGCGGCCCCTCGAAGGTGTCGAGAAACACCTCCAGCGCATCGGGGGGGATGAACAAGTCCTGGGGCAGCTCATGGTAGGGCTGCCCCAGCACGGTGGCGATGGGCGGGGGAAGGGAAGCCTCCCCCGTCGTGCCCGCGGGGGTTGTCAGCGCGGGCACGGGGTCGGCAAGATCACTCAAACGGCGTCGGATCCCCGGCACCGCGGCGACGCAGCACGGGCTCGTCGTCGGAGAAGTCCACCACAGTGGTGGGCTGCTCGCCCAGATACCCGCCGTTGACCACCAGATCCAGCTGCTTGCCGAGCTTGTCGGCGATCTCCTCGGGGTCGAACTCCGCCATCTCGGAGCCCGGCAGGATCAGGGTGGTGGAGAGCAGCGGTTCACCGAGGGCCTCGAGCAAGGCCAGCGCGATGTTGTTGGCCGGGACCCGGATGCCGATGGTCTTCTTCTTCTCGTTCATGAGGCGACGCGGCACCTCCTTGGTGGCCTTGAAGATGAAGGTGTAGGGTCCGGGGGTGTTGTTCTTGACCAGCCGGAAGGCGGTGTTGTCCACCTTGGCATAGGTGGAGATCTCCGAGAGATCCCGGCACACCAGGGTGAAGTCGTGGTTCGGCTCGATGCGACGGATGCGGCAGATGCGCTCCAGGGCATCCTTGTTGCCCATCTGGCAGCCCAGGGCGTAGCCGGAGTCGGTGGGATAGACGATGACGCCGCCGTTTTGCAGGATCTGCACCGCCTGGCTGATGAGGCGAACCTGGGGATTGTCGGGATGTACGTAAAAATGCTGACTCATATGCTCTTCTCGCGATAGGGGGCACGCTCGTTGCCCGCTTCATGGTCAAGGGCCCCTTGGCCCATGACACTACCTTAACCTGTTTGACGCAGACTCGCCTGCATCAAAGATGCCGGCCCGGGGGGTCAGCGGCTGGCCAGCAGGCCCGCATGCTCCTCGGGGGTGAGCCCGAAATGACCGGGGTGACCGAGCCACAGCGGCATCCCCTCCTTGGGGAGCCAGAGGTGGCGGCCAAGCTCGGTCCAGTTGGAGGGGAAGTGAAAATCGGACCCCACCGAAATATAGAGATCGTGCTCCCTGGCCCACTGGCCGAGATTCGCCCGCTCCTGGGGGCTCTGCTGGGGCAGGGAGACCTCCATGGCATCCCCCCCGACGGACTTGAAGGCCACCAGCAACCGCTTGATCCACTTGGCGGTGAGATTGTAGCGGCTCGGGTGAGCCAGCACCGCCAGCCCGCCTGCGGCGTGGATGGCCTCGATGGCCTCCCCCATCCCGGGCCACTCGGCGGGCACATAGCCCTTGTTGCCCCGGCTCAGGTACTTCTTGAACACCTTCTGCATATTGTCGGCCACCCCGCGCGCCACCAGCACCCGGGCAAAGTGGGCCCGGGTCACGGCGGCGTCACCGGCAAGCTGCTTGGCCTCTTCATAGGTGCCCGGGATGAGGCACTTCTCCAGACGACGCCCGATTTCCTCGGCGCGCGCCTCCCGGCGAGCCCGCTGCCCTGCCAGAAAGGCGAGCAACTGGGGATTTTTCTCGTCCACCCCGAGGGCCACGATGTGGATCTCGTGATGCTCCCACCCGGTGGAGATCTCCACCCCGCTCACCAGGCGCAGTGGCAACTGGTCGGCCGAGATGGTCTGGCGCACCTCCTCAAGCCCGTCGAGGGTATCGTGGTCAGTGACCGCTAACACCTCCACCCCTTTTTCGGCGGCGCGGCGCACCAGGTCGGCGGGGCTCAGCACCCCGTCCGAGGCGGTGGTGTGGCAATGCAGATCGAATCTCATCGGCGTGTTTCGCTCTTGTTTGGGACCTGCCTGGAAAAGGCCGGCAAAAAAGCGACTTGACTTGGCCGCGGCTTTATCGTTTTCTGTAGGCACTTCATTGCAAACATCTTTTTACAGGACTCAATCTCATGCAAGCGACTTCCATCCTGACCATCTGGTGGTGGCACACTCCCTGACATGCGGGCGTGTGGTCGTTGCTGTACCTGTAATCTGACAGCAAGTTAAGAACCCAAAGAAAAAGCCCGCTGACCCCAGCGGGCTTTTTTATTATCCGGCAAATGGACCTGTGATGAAACCGACAATTCAGAGAAGCACACTGACATGGCGATGGCGAACTCGCTGACGTGACCCGAACCCGACCCATTTTCAAGAGAGACAGCGCCATGACCATCGGTGACACACAACACATGCAAGGGAAGGCATTATGACAGGCAACAAGACCCGTTTGCCCCTGGGCGAATTCGATACCATCCGGCTCAATGCCCCCTATGTGACAGACCCCCTGGCACTCTATACCCGACTCTGCCAGGACAGACCCAACAACCTGCTGCTCGAATCGGTGGAGATCGACTCCAAGGCCGGCACCCAGAGCCTGCTGCTGGTGGACGCCTGCCTGCGCATCGAGTGCCGCGGCCGCGCCGTGCAGGTGCGCCCCCTCGGCGACAACGGCGCCGCCCTGCTGCGCCTGCTGGAGCAGCGCCTGCCCGCCGTCATCACCCAGACCCGGGTGGCGGACGAGCTGTACCTCGACTTCCCGGCGTCCGATCGGGAGCTTGACGAAGACAGCCGCCTCAAGGGCAGCAGCGTGCTGGACGTGCTGCGCACCCTGCAGCGGGAGCTGCAATGCCCGCAGGGCAAAGAGGCCCTCTTCATGGCGGGCAGCTTCGCCTACGACCTCATCGCCTCCTTTGAAGACTTGCCCGAGGTGCCAGAGGGGAGCAACGACTGCCCTGACTACTGCTTCTATGTGGCCGAGACCCTGATCACCATCGACCACATCAAGCAGAGCACCCAGTTGCTGGCCTGCCTGTTCGGCGGCGAAGAGGATGAGCAGCTGGACGCGCGCTACGCCCGCCTGACCGCTCGCCTCGAATCCTTCAAACAGGCCTGTCAGCAGCCGCTGCCTGCGCCACAGGGCACGGCGCCGCTGACCGGCGCCCTGGCCGTCGACAAGGGGGACAAGCAGTTCTGCGCCGAGGTCGAGAAGCTCAAGGGCTTCATCCGCCGTGGTGACATCTTCCAGGTGGTGCCGTCCCGCAGCTTCTCCCTCCCCTGCCCGGATCCCGTCGCCGCCTATCGCCGCCTCAAGCAGACCAACCCCAGCCCCTACATGTTCTACGTGCAGGACGAGGGCTTCACCCTGTTTGGCGCCTCCCCCGAGAGCGCAGTCAAGTTCTGCGCCAACAGCCGCCAGGTGGAGATGTACCCCATCGCCGGTACCCGCCGCCGCGGCCTCAACCCGGACGGCAGCATCAACCTGGATCTGGACGGCCGCATCGAGCTGGAGCTGCGTCAGGACGAGAAAGAGGTGGCCGAGCACCTGATGCTGGTGGATCTGGGCCGCAACGACATCGCCCGCATCTCCGCCCCCGGTACCCGCTACGTCAAGGATCTGCTGAAAGTGGATCGCTACAGCCACGTCATGCACCTGGTCTCCCGGGTGGTGGGCACCCTTCGCGCCGACCTTGACGCCCTGCACGCCTACCAGGCCTGCATGAACATGGGCACCCTGACCGGTGCCCCCAAGCTGCGCGCCAGCGAGCTTATCCGCATGGTGGAAGGCAAGCGTCGCGGCAGCTACGGCGGCGCCGTGGGTTACCTGAACGGCGCAGGGGAGATGGACACCTGCATCGTCATCCGCTCCGCCTTCGTGAAAGAGGGGGTCGCCCATGTCCAGGCCGGCGCCGGGGTGGTCTATGACTCCAAACCCCAGGCCGAGGCGGACGAGACCCGCGCCAAGGCGGCGGCCGTGCTGGCCGCCATCGCTGCCAGCCATGGCACCTCCCTGCAGGCCCTCAGCGCCCAGCAGGAACAACACAAGGACGTGAGCCATGACTAACATCTTCCTGCTCGACAACTTCGATTCGTTCACTTACAACGCTTTGGCCGACCAGTTCCGCACTTCGAAGGAGCAGTCCCATGACTAACATCTTCCTGCTCGACAACTTCGACTCGTTTACCTACAACCTCGTCGACCAGTTCCGCACCCTGGGCTACCCGGTGCGTATCTACCGCAACAGCCTGCCGGCGAGCCGCATCATGCAGGAGATCGACGCCTGCGAAGGGGACGCCGTGCTGGTGCTCTCCCCGGGGCCGGGCGCCCCCCATGAGGCGGGCTGCCTCATCGACCTCATCAAGCTGGCCCGGGGCCGGGTGCCCATCCTCGGCATCTGCCTCGGTCATCAGGCCCTGTGCGAAGCCTACGGCGGCACCGTCGGGGCGGCGGGGGAAATCGTCCACGGCAAGCGCTCCCTCATCGAGCACAACGGCCATGGCGCCTTCGCGGGGCTGCCGAGCCCCTTGCCGGTGGCCCGCTACCACTCCCTGGTGGCCACCTATGTGCCACAAGAGTTGCAGGTGATTGCCCACT
Organism: Aeromonas sp. s4; assembly: GCF_040907855.1. Taxonomy (NCBI): domain Bacteria; kingdom Pseudomonadati; phylum Pseudomonadota; class Gammaproteobacteria; order Aeromonadales; family Aeromonadaceae; genus Aeromonas; species Aeromonas sp. s4. Next base: position 17,105 of record NZ_JBFOCP010000011.1, read on the forward strand.
ATCAGGGCATGCCCATGGCCATCGAGCAGCGTGACGAGCGGGTGCTGGGCTTCCAGTTCCACCCGGAATCCATCATGACCAGCGAAGGGGCCCGCCTGCTCACCCAGGCCCTCGCCCATGTCACCCGTCCAGAAAGCCACGTGCGGTAAGGAAGAGACCATGCATCAACATCTCAATACCCTCTATCAGGGTCAGTCTCTCACCCGCGACGCCGCCCGCGATGCCTTCGGCCAGGTGGTTCGTGGTGAAGTGGATCCCATCGTGCTCGCGAGCCTTTTGACCGCCCTCAAGATCAAGGGGGAGACCCCGGAGGAGATCGCCGGCGCCGCCGAGGCGCTCTTGGCCGAAGCCCGCGACTTCCCGCGCCCGGACTATGCCTTCTGCGACATCGTCGGCACCGGAGGGGACGGCCTCAACACCATCAACGTCTCCACCACCTCGGCCCTGGTGGCCGCCGCCTGCGGCCTGAAAGTGGCCAAGCACGGCAACCGCTCGGTCTCGAGCAAGTCGGGGTCGAGCGACCTGCTCGATAAAATGGGCATCAAGCTCGACATGAGCCCGGCTCAGGCCCGCCGCTGCCTGGACGAGCTCGGGGTCTGCTTCCTGTTCGCCCCCCAGTACCACGCCGGGGTGCGCCACGCCATGCCGGTGCGCCAGGCCCTCAAGACCCGCACCCTGTTCAACGTGCTGGGGCCGCTCATCAACCCCGCTCGCCCCAGCTTCCAGCTGATGGGGGTCTATGCCCCCGAGCTGGTGCGCCCCATCGCCGAAACCCTGCTGGCACTCGGCCTGAAAACCGGTATGGTGGTGCACGGCGCCGGTCTCGACGAGATTGCCATCCACGGCCCGACCCAGGTGGCGGAAATCCGTGACGGCGAAATTCGCGAGTACTTGCTCACCCCGGCGGACTTTGGCCTCGACACCTACCCGGTCAGCGCCATCCAGGGCGGTGAGCCCGAGGAGAACCGCGCCATCACCGCCGCCATCCTGGAAGGACGCGGCAGCCCGGCCCACAACGCCGCCATCGCCGCCAACGTGGCGCCGCTCCTGGTCATGGCGGGCGAGGCCCCGGACTTTAGGCAGGCCGCCGCCCGGGTGCTGGCGGTGCTGGCAAGCGGCCAGGCCGCCCTCCTCGCCCGGGATCTCGCTACCCTGAGCCATCAGGAGGCATGATGTCAGCCACCACCACAGCGTGCCCCAGGGGCACTCACCCAGAACGCCCGACGGGCAACAGCCAGCTTCGCAAGGATAACGAGATGTCAGATGTCATTGCTCCCCACGCCTTTCTGAACATGGCCTCCATCAGCCAGACCATTCTCGGCAAGATCGTGGCGGCCAAGCAGGAGTGGGTCGCCGCCCGCAAGGAGAGCCAGCCCCTGGCGAGCTTCCAGGACGCGCTGACCCCGAGCGATCGGGATTTCGAGGGGGATCTGCGCAAAGGCTCCACCCGCTTCATTCTGGAGTGCAAGAAGGCCTCCCCCTCCAAGGGCTTGATCCGGAATGACTTCAGCCCGGAGGCCATCGCCGACATCTATGGCCACTACGCCACCGCCATCTCGGTGCTGACGGACGAGAAGTTCTTCCAGGGGGATTTCGCCTTCCTGCCCCGGGTACGCGGCCGCGTCCAGCAGCCGGTGCTCTGCAAGGACTTCATGATTGACCCCTATCAGGTCTATCTGGCCCGCCACTATCAGGCGGACGCCATCCTCCTGATGCTCTCGGTGCTCACCGACGAGGGGTATCGCGCCCTGTTCGAAGTGGCGAAAGAATTGGATCTGGGCGTGCTCACCGAGGTGAGCAACGAGGAGGAGCTGACCCGCGCCATCGACCTCGGCGCCCCGGTGATTGGCATCAACAACCGGGATCTGCGGGATTTGAGCGTCGATCTTGCCCGCACCCGGCAACTGGCGGCCAGGATCCCGGGGGATCGGGTGGTGATCAGCGAATCCGGCATCAACCACCGCGCCCAGGTGGCGGCCCTGCGCCACCACGCCAAGGGCTTCCTGGTGGGATCTTCCCTCATGGCGGAGCCGGATCTGGAGGCCGCGGTGCGCAAGCTCGTGCTCGGCCAGAACAAGGTGTGCGGCCTGACCCGTCCCGAGGACGCCGCCGCCGCCCATCAGGCGGGCGCCGTGTTCGGCGGCCTCATCTTTGTGGCGAAAAGCCCGCGCTATGTGGACATTCCCGCCGCCCGCGCCGTGATGGCGGGTGCGCCGCTCTCTTACGTCGGGGTGTTTCGCAATGCCCAGCCCGCCACCATCGCCAAAACGGTGGATGCGCTGGGGCTCGCCGCCGTGCAACTGCACGGGGATGAAGATGCCGCCTATGTCGAGGCACTGCGCGCGCTGCTGCCGGCAGGCTGCCAGATCTGGAAAGCGGTTGGAGTCACAAGTGGCGAGCCCCTGCCCACCCTCGACTACCCGGCGGATCGCCTGCTGCTGGATACGAAAGTCGGCAGCCAGAGCGGCGGCACCGGTCAGGCGTTCGACTGGACTCTGCTGGCCGGGCTCGACAAGAGCAAACTGATGCTGGCAGGGGGTCTCAACCCCGACAACGCCCTCGAGGCCGCGCAAGTGGGCTGTGTGGGCCTTGATTTCAACTCCGGGGTGGAGAGTGCCCCGGGCAGGAAGGATGCCCACAAGCTGGCTGCCGCCTTTGGCGCCCTGCGCCAACTGTGAGCGCCCCCGTGACTCATTCAACGAATTAATGAACTGCGTTTGCCCATAAGCACAAGGAATAATGTATGACCCTGCTCAATCCGTTTTTCGGTGAATTTCGTCGATGACATGTATGTGCCCCAGCCATACGCCTCAGCCCGCCAAGGCTCATACCTGATCTCAATTGCAGAATGTAAAGGAAGATAACCATGACCCTGCTCAATCCGTTTTTCGGTGAATTTGGTGGTATGTACGTGCCCCAGATCCTCATCCCCGCCCTGCTCCAGCTGGAGAAGGCCTTCGTCGATGCCAAGGACGATCCGGCTTTCGTCGCCGAGTTTCAGGCGCTCCTGACCGAGTACGCCGGTCGCCCGACCCCGCTCACCCTCACCCGCAATTTGACCAGGGGCACCAAGACCCGCCTCTACCTCAAGCGTGAAGATCTGCTGCACGGCGGCGCCCACAAGACCAACCAAGTGCTGGGTCAGGCCCTGCTTGCCAAGCGCATGGGCAAGCACGAGATCATCGCCGAGACCGGCGCCGGTCAGCACGGTGTGGCCACTGCGCTGGCCTGCGCCCTGCTCGGCCTCAAGTGCCGGGTCTACATGGGGGCCAAGGATTGCGAGCGCCAGAAGCCGAACGTATTTCGCATGAAGCTGATGGGCGCCACCGTGATCCCGGTTCACTCCGGCTCCAGCACCCTCAAAGATGCCTGCAACGAGGCGCTGCGGGACTGGGCCGCCAACTATGAAACCGCCCACTACCTGCTCGGCACCGCCGCCGGTCCCCACCCCTTCCCCACTATCGTGCGGGAGTTCCAGAAGATGATCGGGGAAGAGGCCAAGGCCCAGTGCTTCGAAAAAGAAGAGCGCCTGCCGGATGCGGTGATCGCCTGCGTCGGCGGCGGCTCCAATGCCATCGGCATGTTTGCGGACTTTATCGATGAGCCTTCCGTGCGTCTTATCGGCGTCGAACCCGGTGGTCACGGCATCGAGAGCGGCGAGCATGGCGCGCCGCTGGGTCACGGCAGCAAGGGGGTCTTCTTTGGCATGCACTCCTTCCTGATGCAGGACAACCAGGGCCAGATCCAGGAGTCCTACTCCGTCTCGGCGGGGCTGGACTTCCCCTCCGTCGGCCCCCAGCACGCCCACCTGGCCGCCATCGGCCGCGCCGAGTACCCCTCGGTGACCGACAAGGAGGCGCTGGACGCCTTCCAGGAGCTGGCCAAATCCGAAGGCATCATCCCGGCGCTGGAGTCCTCCCACGCCCTGGCTCATGCCCTCAAGATGGCCCGCAGTGAACCGGAAAAAGAGCAGGTGCTCATCGTCAACCTCTCCGGCCGTGGCGACAAAGACATCTTCACCGTTGCCGACATCTTTGAAAAAGAAGGAACCTTGTCATGAACCGTTACGCACAACTCTTCTCCCGTCTGGACAAGGCCAATCAGGGCGCCTTCGTGCCCTTCGTGATGCTGGGTGACCCCACCCCCGAATTGTCCCTGGCCATCGTCGATGCCCTGGTCGAAGGGGGCGCCGACGCCCTCGAACTCGGCATTCCCTTCTCCGATCCGGTGGCGGACGGCCCCACCATTCAGGGGGCCGCCCTGCGTGCCTTTGCCAGCCACACCACCCCGGACGACTGCTTCGGCCTGCTCGCCCGCATCCGCGCCAAGTACCCACAGCTGCCCATTGGCCTCCTGGTCTACGCGAACCTGGTCTATGTGCGCCACATCGACGGCTTCTACGAGAAGTGCCAGCAGTCAGGGGTGGACTCGGTGCTGGTGGCGGACGTGCCGGTGCAGATGTGCGAACCCTACAAGGCGGCCGCCGACAAGTTCGGCATCGACAGCATCTTTATCGCCCCGCCCAACGGCGATGCCGAGACGCTCAAGGCCGTGGCAGAGCTGGGCTCCGGTTACACCTATCTGGTGAGCCGCGCCGGCGTCACCGGCGCCGAGACCAAGGCCGGCATGCCGGTGGAGGGCCTCATCAACACCCTGCGCGAGTTCAATGCCCCCCCCGCCCTGCTCGGCTTTGGCATCAGCGAACCGGCCCAGGTGCGTGACGCGATCAAGGCTGGCGCCGCCGGTGCCATCTCCGGCTCCGCCGTGGTGAAGATCATCGAGACCCACCACCAGAATCCGGAGCATATGCTCACTCGTTTGAAAGAGTTTGTGGAAGGGATGAAGGCGGCGACCAATAAGTAGGGGCAGGTATAGGGTCAGATGCCGTTGACCTTGACCGGCCAGCCAGCCAGCCAGCCAGCCAGCCAGCCAGCCAGCCAGCCAGCCAGCCAGCCAGCCAGCCAGCCAGCCAGCCAGCCAGCCAGCCAGCCAGCCAGCATAATGGGAGCCCACTTGGGCTCCCTTTTCTATTTATCTCTTTTGCTTCCTATATCTTTGTCCCCTCTCCCTCCGGGAGAGGGTCAGGGTGAGGGTCAGGGTGAGGGAACCCATAATCCCCCGGCGTTATCGAATCGTAAGTTCGAATAGCGCAGCGTATTCGGACGTTCGCGACCCGGCGGAGTTAATCCGAACTCCCGAGCCCGCGATTGGCCCCCCTAATGCGGCTTCGCCCCATGGAACGCGGGGCTCTGCCCTCGACAGGGTTTCGCCCGCCCTTCGGGCCTGGGCGAGTAACTTTTCTTTGCGTGGCCAAAGAAAAGTCACCAAAAGAAAGGCCACCCCCGCTTATTCGCCCGACTGACGTCGGGTACCTTCGGCTCACCCTCTTGTCCAACGACACGCGCCGATGGGCCGTCTATGGCCCAACGCCGCTCGTTCGGCATCCTGCCTCGCGACCTGGACAAGAGGACTCGCCTCAGCGAACAAGAGGGGGATCAACACCGTACCAGCCCATAGCCCCGTCTAACAGCAGATATGCTCCCTCTCCCCTTGGGAGAGGGCTGGGGTGAGGGTATTTCCGCACTCTCTGCTAATCCGGCTGCTCACTTGAGCAACAGTTTTCCCTAATTGATTGAACCAGCTCAGATTTCTATCAACTGCCTCTTTCCATGTCTCAATCCGGCCCCTTAAAATAGCCAAACGACAATCCATCTCTCGGGAGAACGCCATGACAGCGATTGTTGCTATCTCGCAGGTAACAGGCAGCAGACTGGGGGCTGGAACTCAGGGGCGGTAGCCTTGTCATCGCACGCCATAGCTGACTCTTTATCTGTGTTTTTACACAGTGGTAATGTTTAGAACAAAAAGAAGAAGGCAAGCGAATACGTTCAAGTATCAGAGGCAGACTGGTAACGTGAAGATTTAAAATGCATTTTTCACGGTGGTGAATGAGGGTGTGGCGGAGTTATATGGAATGCCCCGTTATCGGACTTATACCGCTTTCCATCTAATCATTGTTAGGCCTTTACGACTATGAAACCAGAGCATAGATTTCACTCGTACGTTACCGCAGCAACGATAACTGCAATGTACTTTGTCATTCAGCACCTATTGTCGCTGATAGACGAGTCAACATACCCGTACCTAAAGCCGGCAAGTGCGTTGCTGCTATCTGTTGGTGTGTACAAATTGTTGGCAACCACTTTGCAAAGCACTGCGCGCAAAATCAACTTCGTAAAGCGTCATTTGCTTGGAGCCAACTATGTAAATGGCACATGGGTTGGAAAATTCAAGGCATCTGATGGCGCCTTCGCATATACAGTTGAGCACTTTGAGCAAACCCTCTCCTCTCTGCAAATCAGAGGTGAAGCATATAGAGAGTCAGGTGAACCTTACGCTCAGTGGATTTCCTTGTCCGAAACAATAGATGAGATGGCAGGCAGCCTGACCTACACATATAACTGCGACAAGCCAAGTGATAAGGGATCTTTTCAAGGTGTGTGCGTATTTCAGTTCGAACGATCCAATGAAACTTGTGGCCCAGATCGAATTAGAGGCTACTCTGCCGACTTGGTAGATGGAGTGCGCACTCCGAACTATGAAACAAAAATCTCTGAAGAACTTTTACCTTTCGGTAAGGCACTCACCAAAGCGCGGGAGTTGCTATGAAATGCATTTCGTGCCTTCGCGCCATAGCCTAAGTGGTTGTTCAACAGGACGTCTACCAGCTTCGCTGGCAGCCGCCTGTTAACGCGGGTGTTAGCTCTCAATTTGATTAATCAGACAGAGGAGTATTAATGTCAATTCCTGAAAGAACAGTCGCTAGTATTCTAGTGAAGTGTGCACGACATTGCAGTATTTGTAGAAGGTTTTCACCTTTACAAATACAAGTGCATCACATTACCGAGCAATGTGATGGCGGCACGCATGATGAAGATAATCTTTTGCCTGTTTGTATCGGTTGCCATTCGACAATCCATACGAAAACACATATGACAAAAAATTTCTCAGCTAGTGAGCTTAAAGGCCATAGAGATGAAGTTTACGACATGGTCGCGAAAGGGAAACTTCCCGCACAAGCACAAGTTACTAGCGGAGAAATGCATGCATTATCTGCGACGATATTGGCGACACTTAAGGCCCAGAACGAAGATACAAAGTTATCGGAAACAGCTGCTGAACTCTTACTAGCGGCTGCATGTGAAGATGATAAATTAAAAGTCCAAAAATTTGAGCATTCTTTCCATATAACTGTAGGTGGTCAAAACTTCTCCCTGAAGGCGGATAAAAAAGAACAATTTCCAAAAGAAATACTTGAGTTGTTAAACAAAGGCTACGTGACTGTAGGGGGGGACTATGCGGAAATATCAGACTCCGGAATATCGCATGTACAAGAGCTTGTGAAAACCACTGCAAAATTCATTGAAAAGAAGATTAAGTGTTTAAAATGCAGCCTGCATTTCACCATATATTCTTGGAATCCTGACTCGCATAGAGCAAAAGATTTACATTGCCCTGAGTGTGGCCAATCTGAAGGCATTTTCTTAGTGTGGGCGCAACAAAGGTTTGGCTTTATATTCCAGCAAGTTCCCGGTAATGCCTCACCTTGGGATATTGGTGAATGAAGTAAAAAAAAGAGCTAACAAGCAAAATCAGCCGGACGCGTAAATGCGTCGCGGCTTTAGGCGTTATAGGGCAAACATGAACAGCCTAGACAAGGTCCGAAATCCCACTCCTTTATGGTATACGCACAAAACGTGGGCTGAAAAGCTTCTTATTCGAGTATTTAATTTTGGGTCAGCGGAGGAAATAATAACGCCAGAAAACCGAGGAACTAATCCAATCCCCGGGACAAACTCAAAAAATCAGGACACCCACCTTTCTGAGTAAGGCGCTGTATAGCCAGCGCACAAAAAGATGGGTGTCCACGTTTTTTTCAGGCATCAGAGATGCAAATAAACATAACAAAGAATTTAAGTCTGGATAGTGCCGCCTAGCATTTTTATTATTTAGGTTTTTTATAGTATAGCTAGAATACTTAAATTTGACTTTGTACGATTTCCTTTAAAATTACACTGTTTTTAACTTTAACCAAAGAGGCATTAAATAATGGATCGTCAGTTAGCAAAAAACCTAATCAGGTCAATTGGTGAAGAATATGGCTATGAAGTGTCTGGTAATGAAACAGATGCTGAATTCGATGTTTATTTAGCTAGAGAAAAGCATGGGATAGCCTTTCAAATTAAAAATTCTACACATGACTCTGCACGACAGGGCGGTTGGTTGCAAGTTCACCATTATGAAGGTGAGCCAGCTAACTGGGGGCCTGCTCTGCATTCTCTTAGAACGATGGGAGACGTTGTGGCATTTTGCCAGACACTTATAACATTTGCTCAAATTAAATCAAAACGACAAGCATAAAAAAATTTGGGCACCCATTATTCTTAGCTGAACGTCACATCGCCAGAATAAAAGAAATGGGTGTCCAAGTTTTTATTTTTTTGCTCAACCACGATATATCCCCCCCCACCTACCGTCC
>NZ_JBFOCP010000012.1:0-22196 GCF_040907855.1 Aeromonas sp. s4
TCGAACCCGGTCACCTTCTCGCTGAAGGTGAAGGTCACCGGACTGGTCTCACCCACGGTCAGCTGATCGTCAACAATGTTGACTTCCACGCTCGGACCCTGGGTGTCGACGCTGTAACCCTCGGTATCGGTCACGGTGGTGCTGTTGCCCGCCGCGTCGGTGGTGGTGACCGTGGCGTCGATCACCTTGTCCCCATCGGCCACCAGGTCGCTACCCGGCACATTGATGCTGAAAGTCTTGTCGGCCAAGACCAGACCGGTGAAGGCCTTGCCATTGACGGTCAGAGTGACGGTGTCGCCCTCTTTCACGTCGCCACCCACGCGACCGGTCACGGCGATGTCCTGCTTGGACTCGGCCGCGTTGATCACGTCGTCAGGGGTGATGTTGCCATCCAGGGTGATGCTGGCATCCGGTGGCGTGGTGTCGAGCAAGGTGGTGTCGTCGGTGGCGCTGGCCGGGTTGCCCGCCGCGTCGGTAACGCTGGCCACCACGGTCAGGTTGCCATCCGCCAGCCCGCTCAGATCGGCGCTGGTCTGGTAGTTGCCATCGGCATCGGTGACGGCAGTGACTGTCACGCTCTTACCGGTGGCATCGCTGATCACCAGGGTCACGGTACGACCCGGGCCGACATCGGAGGTGCCGCTGATGGGCGTGTTGGCCACATTGGCCGCGTTCACGTCATCCAGGCTCACCGTGATGTTCGCCGTGGTGTCCACGCTACCATCGTCGCTCGACGTGCCTCTGTTGCCAGCAGGATCAGTCACGCTGACAGTCACGTCATAGCCCCCATCTGGCAACGGCGTCACGACATCCGCGCTGTAACTGCCATCCGGTTGTACCGTGGCGGTCAGGGTCTGCTGATTGCCGTTGGCATCGGTCACCGTCAGGGTCACCGTGCTGCCGGGGGCGGCGTCCGTGGTACCCGTGATGGTCGGGGTGTTGTCATTGGTATTGTCCGGTGCATTCACCGTCACGATCGGAGCCGTAATGTCCACGCTGCCATCATCGGTCGCGGTGCCGGTGTTGCCGGCCGGATCGGTCACGGAAGCCGTCACCTGATAGCCCCCTTCGGCCAGCGGTGTGGTGACATCCACGCTGAAGCTGCCATCCGGTTGTACCGTAGCGGTCAGGGTCTGCTGATTGCCGTTGGCATCGGTCACCACCAGAGTCACCGTGCTGCCAGCGGGGGCATCCGTGGCACCGGTCAGGGTCGGCGTCCGATCGTTGGTGTTGTCGGGGGCAGAGACGGTGATGACGGGAGCGGTGAGGTCGACCAGCTCATCCTCGCTGCTTTGCGCATCCACCAGCGGCGCCGCGCCAGCCGGGTTCGCACTGTCAAAGCCTGCGCTGGAGATGGTTGCATCACCGGTACGATCGATAGTGACGAAACCGCCGTTGCCGCTGGCACCAGCCACGCCCCCCGCATTGCCAGCGGCCGGGGCTCCGCCCGCCGCCGACGCCTCGAATGCCTTGGTGGGGTCGGTCCCGTCCAGAATCGCTTGCTGCAAGGCGGCGATGTCATCGGGCGTACCCGCGTTCGCCAGCACGGCGTCACCCTGTTCGGGGCGCTCGCCGGAACCCAGGGTAAACGTGGTCTCCCCTCCCTGGAAACTGGCCCCTTCGGGCGCAAGCAATACCGCATCCTTGGGCAGTACATCGCCTTCTGCAACGAGTCTCTGGCTCCCGTCGGCGGCGACCAGATACATTTTGCCTTGCAAGTGGGTAACGACGACATCCTGATCCAATACGATGCGCTGATTGCTCATGGTTTCTCCTGAAATATCGAAGGGCATATTGCTCCAGCCTCCAATGTGCCCGTTTATCAGGCCATAAACCAGTGAGAAAAATCGAATGAACAGACCGAAATGAAGCCGGGTTTCGGGGCGAAAACGAAGGGACGCAGAAGATAAATAAAATTAATTAAATCAATAGCATCAATTGTGACAAAACGAAGACGGGAGCCTCATCGGCTCCCGTCTCGTGAGGTGTCAGACACCGGCCCAGAGCAGGATGGCCAGCAGCTGGGGCGAGATGATCCGCAGGAACATCACCAGGGGGTAGACGGTCGCGTAAGAGAGTGCGCTGGCACCACTGGTGGGGTGCATGCCGTTGGCAAATGCCAGAGCGGGAGGATCCGTCATCGAGCCGGCCAGCAGACCGCATAGCGTGAGGTAGTTGAGCTTGCCATAATGGCGTGCCAGCACACCCACCAGCAGCAGCGGGATGAGGGTGATTGCCACACCGTACATCATCCATGCGGGACCGTCGCCGTTGATCAGGGTGTCGATGAAGCCAGCCCCGGACTTGAACCCCACCACCGCCAGGAAGAGCACTATGCCTATTTCCCGCAGCGCCAGGTTGGCGCTCGGCGGCATGAACCAGTAGAGCTTGCCGATGCTGCCGATACGAGACAGGATGAGCGCCACCACCAGCGGTCCCCCTGCCAGCCCCAGCTTGAGCGCCGCCGGGAATCCCGGCAGGTAGAAGGGAATGGATCCGAGCAATACCCCCAACCCGATGCCGATGAAGACGGGCAGCATCTGCACCTGCTGCAGTTTCTGCTGCACGTTGCCCACCACGCTGGTGACCGCCTCGATGGCATCGAGCCGCCCCACTAGGTTCAGGATGTCACCGAACTGCAGACTGGTCTGGCTGGTCGGCACCAGCTCGATGCCGGCCCGATTCAGGCGCGAGATGACCACATCGTATTTCTGCTTGATGTCGAGATCGCGGATCCGTTTGCCGAGCACCTGCTCATTGGTGACCACCACCCGCTCGACCCGCAGATCGGTCCCGCGGGTGGAGAGGGAGGTGTCTACCTCCTCTCCAAGCACCAGCAGCACCTTGTGCAGGGCATGGCGCTCCCCCACCAGGTGCAGCAGGTCGCCAAGTTCGATGCGCGAGTCGGGCTTTGGCACCATCAGCTCGTCGCCACGCTTGAGGCGGGAACAGATGACGTCCGCCTCGTCCAGACTCGGGATCTCGCGGAGCATCAGGCCATGCATATTGGGATTGCGCACAGCAATGTTGATGGTTTGCAGACTCTCCTTGGTCTTGCCAGCCTGCTGCTCGAAAGCGACCGCCTCCTCCTCGATCTTGATGTGGAAGAACATACGGATGAGCCACATGGTGAGCAGGATGCCGCAGATCCCGAACGGGTAGGCCACCGCATAGCCCATCCCCATCAGGCCGGTGGATCCAGGATCCGCCCCCAGCTCGGCCAGGATCTGCTGGCCAGCCCCCAGGGACGGGGTATTGGTCACGGCCCCGGAAAAGACCCCGAGGATCACCGGCAGCGGTACATCGAACAGCTGGTGCAACGCTGCCGCCACCAGGCAGCCGAGCAGAACCAGCAGGGCCGCGAAACCATTGAGCTTGAGGCCCGAACTGCGCAAAGAAGAGAAGAAGCCGGGACCGACCTGGATGCCTATGGTGTAGACGAACAGGATCAGGCCGAATTCCTGAATAAAATGAAGTGTTTGCTCATCCAGCTTCAAGCCGGACAAGCCGGCGAAGTGGCCCACTATGATGCCGCCGAACAGCACCCCGCCAATACCCAAACCCACGCCATAGACTCGCCAGTTTCCCAGCCAGAGCCCCAGCACTGCCACCAGCGACAGCATGCTGATGGAAAGCGCGATCTCACTCATCGTTTGCATCCTTTCCAAACTGAACTGGCACTAGCTTGTCAGCAAACGAAGGGGGCAACTGTGGGGTGCCGCACGAATTCAGGCTTTCATGAGCACAAAAATACCAATTAAGGGTTAGCCATCAGATGTAGCCATAAATGGCCATGAAGTGGCACAGACTGCCCCCCAGCACAAACAGGTGCCAGATGGCGTGGTTGTAGGGAATGCGCTTGGCCACATAGAAGATCACTCCCAGGCTGTAGATGAGACCACCCAGCCCCAGCAGAAGGAGCCCGGTACCATCCAGATGCAGATAGAGCTGGTAGATGACCACCAGCGACAGCCAGCCCAGCATCAGATAGGTAAATAGCGACACCTTCTTGAAGCGATTGATGAAGATCAGCTTGAACACGACCCCCGCCAGGGCCAGCCCCCAGATCACCACCATCAGTCCTTGCGCCAGCGGCGTATCGAGCGCCACCAACAGGAAGGGGGTATAAGTGCCGGCGATCAGCAGATAGATGGCGCAGTGATCGAACAGCTTGCTCCAGCGTCTGGCCGCCACCGAGCTCACGCTGTGATAGAGCGTCGAGGCGAGATAGAGCAATACCAGGCTGGCACCGTAGACGCCGTAGCTCAGCAGTACCCTGGGCCCCTGATCCCACCCCTTGTGCAGCAGCAAGACCAGTCCCAGTCCGCCCAGCAGCAGCCCCAGCCCATGGCTGAGGCGATTCGCCCACTCTTCCCGTGGGGAGTACCCCGTCACATCCATCATTACCTCCAACCCATTACCGGCCCACTCTAGCGGCCGACGTTTCAGGCTACAAGCGTTAGCTGAAAATAAAGGGGCGAGGAGAGGGAGGGCCAGAGATGGCTGTGCCCCCCGCCCCTTTGGTGTATGCTCTGCCGCCGACGCCGCCCATGCGGATGGCCGCGTCTGCCCGACAATCTGGTCTGGAGAACCCGATGAAGCTCACTGAACTGTTTACACAACCGGATCCTGATTTCGGCAAGGCCATGACGGCCCTGCTGGAGCATTTCCATCATTCCGACGACAGTCAGGCCCCCTATCAGCGGGGCAGCTTCACCCACCAGCTCGATCAGTCGTGCATGCCCGCCATCGGCATCTCTCCCCGGGACTATCTGGCACGGCTCGCTACCCTGGTACCCGGGGCATCGCACCTCACCTCTCCCCGCTACATGGGACACATGACGGCACCGCTGCCGGCCTTCACCGCCGAGCTCTCCCGGCTCTTGGTGATGCTCAACCAGAACCCGATGAAGATGGAGTCCTCCCGTCTGCTGAGCTTTCTGGAGCGGGAAGTGCTGGCCAAGCTGCACCGTCTGGTCTACCGCCAGGACGACGCCTTCTATGCAGCCCAGATGCATGCCAAGGATGCAGCCCTCGGCGTCATGACCAGTGGCGGTACCATCGCCAACGTCACCGCCCTCTGGCTGGCCCGCAACCGGGCCTGTGGCGACAACCTGTTCGCCCTCGCCGAGCAGGGCTATCGCGGCGCCGTCATTCTGGGCTCGCGGCTGATGCACTACTCCTTCGACAAGGGGATGGATCTGCTGGGACTCGGGGCTCGCAGCGTCTGGCGTCTCGACACAGACGAGCACAATCGGCTCAGTCTGGCGGCACTGGAACAGGCCCTTCAACAATGCAGGGAGCAGAAGCTCAAGGTGCTGGCGCTGGTCGGCGTGGCTGGCAGCACGGATTTTGGCTCCGTCGACCCGCTGCCGGAACTGGCCGCCATCGCCCGGCGCGAGCAAATCCACTTCCACGTGGACGCGGCCTGGGGTGGTCCGACCCTCTTCTCGCCCCGCTATCAGGGATTGCTTACGGGGATAGAGCACGCCGATACCGTCACCCTTGACGGTCACAAGCAGTTGCTGGTCCCGCTAGGTACCGGCATGCTGCTCTGCCGCCAACCGGACCTGATGATGACGGTGAAGCGCGAGGCTCCCTACGCCATCCGCGCCACCTCCTTCGATCAGGGGCGCTTCACTCTGGAGGGGACCCGTCCCGCCAACGCGCTCTATCTGGATGCCGCCTTCCAGATGCTGGGACAGCAGGGTTATGCCCAACTCATCGACGCCAACTACGACAGGGCGAGGCGAATGGCCGCGCTCATCGACGCCAGCCCCGCCTTCGAGCTGATGTCGGCACCTGTCATGAACCTGCTCTCCTACCGATGCATTCCGCCCCACCTGCAAGGTCAGGTGCCCGATGTGGCGGCCAACGAACAGATCAATCTCTTCAACGTCGCCCTGCAAAAAGCCCAGCGCGCCGAAGGGCACAGCTTCGTCTCACGCACCCAGCGCGCAGTCTCCCGCTATGGCGAGCAACCGCTCACGCTGCTGCGCGCCGTCCTACTCAACCCTCTCATCGAGGAAGCAGACATACACGCATTGCTGGACGATCAGGTGCGCCTTGGCAACCAGATTGCCAGCCAGCTGTTCGAGTAACCCGCCGCCCCGGGAAGGAACTGCCTGCAGAATGGACGGTCTTATTCATTTGCCGTTGTCTGACGGGCAGGTACACTGAGTGAAATTTTGAGGTTAGAGCCCAGCATGAAGCAGTTTATCGAGTTCATCCCCCTGATCGTCTTCTTCGCGGTCTACAAGTTTTACGACATCTACACCGCCACTGGCGCCCTGGTGGTCGTCACTGGCCTGCAACTCCTGTACAGCTGGCTTCGCTATCGCCGGGTCGAGAAGATGCAGTTGTTCACCTTCGTGCTGGTCGGTTTCTTCGGCGGCCTCACCGTCTTCTTCCACGACGATGCCTTTATCAAGTGGAAGGTGACCGTCATCAACGTACTCTTTGCCCTCGCCCTGCTCATCGGCCGCTATGGCTTTGGCAAGAACCTCATCAAGCAGATGCTGGCCAAGGAGCTCCAAGCCCCCGACCGGGTCTGGGACAACGTCAATCTCGGCTGGGTCGGCTTCTTCACCCTGTGCGGCCTGCTCAACCTCTACGTGGCCTTCAACCTCTCCCAGGAGATGTGGGTCAACTTCAAGGTGTTCGGCCTGCTGGGCATGACCCTGGTCTTCACCCTGCTCAGCGGCGTCTATCTCTATCGCCACATGCCGGCCGAGCAGAACGCAGAACAGAAAAAATAACCGCAACCAGAAAGGGATTGTTCCATGTGGTATCTGATCTACTCCGAAGATGTCGCGGGCAGCCTGCCCCAGCGCAAGCTGGCACGCCCTGCCCACCTGGCCCGCCTGCAAGCCTTGCAGGATGAGGGCCGCCTGCTGACGGCCGGCCCCAACCCGGCCATCGATGCCGAGGATCCGGCCGATGCGGGCTTCACCGGCAGTACCGTCATCGCCGACTTTGCCAGTCAGGCCGACGCCCAGGCCTGGGCCGATGCGGACCCCTATGTTGCGGCAGGGGTCTACGCCAGGGTGACCATCAAACCGTTCAAGAAAGTCTTCTGAGCCCATCGAGGCTGACAAGAAAAAGGCCGGACACTGTCCGGCCTTTTCGTATCCGATGCTGACTCAGGCCCTGGCCACAAACCAGGGATTGAGGATATCGGGCTTGTTGTAGCAAAGCGGCGAACCATCGAGCTGGGTGACGCTGCCCCCCGCCCCTTCCAGTACCGCCTGAGCTGCCCCCGTATCCCACTCGCAGGTCGGTGCGAGCCGCGGGTAAAGCTCGGCCTCCCCCTCGGCAATGATGCAAAACTTGAGAGAGCTGCCCATGGAAACCAGCTCGATCTCGCCCCGCTCCAGTTCGCCAAAACGGGCCAGATACTCGAGTGTCTCCTGCGACAGGTGATTGCGACTGCCCACCACGCGCCACACTTGCCCAGCGTCATGAGGGCGGGTCTGGATGGTCTCGTGCCTGCCATCGGCCACACGCCAGGCGCCAATCCCCTTGCCCCCATACCAGAGCTTGTCCAGTACCGGGGCATAGACCAGCCCCCAGCGCGGGATCCCCTGTTCAATCAGGGCGATATTCACCGTGAACTCGCCGTTGCGGGAGACAAACTCCTTGGTGCCATCCAAAGGATCCACCAGCCAGTAGCGGGACCAGCCGAGTCGCGCAGCCATCACCTCGGGGGAGGACTCTTCCGACAAGACCGGGATATCGGGAGTGAGACGCGCCAGCGCCTGAACGATCACCTCGTGGGCCCCCTTGTCCGCCGCCGTCAGCGGGCTCTCGTCCTGCTTGTACTCCACCGCAAAGGGCTGGCTGTAGATGGACATGATGGCCTCACCGGCGGCGCGGGCGATGGGCTCCAGTTCGGAAATGGCGGGTAGATACATGGAAAAGAGTTCTCGCTCAAAGGGTTGGTCAGTGTAACCGAGTGAGTATCTTCGGCTTATAGCCGTTTGCACTGACTTATACAGTGTCAAAACTGACAGACAAAAAGTGGCGCAACACAGCTAATGATAAATGTGATACTAACGCCACATAAGGACATGACGATATGAACAAGAAGACCCTGATCGCCGCACTGCTGTTGGGCTGCCTCCCCCTGTTGAGCCAACCTCTGCTGGCCGCCGACAAGGCGGCGACCAAGCCTGTGGCCACCACCCAAGTCAAGGAGAGCGGCAAGATCAATCTCAATACCGCCAGTGCCGGCGAGCTCACCGCCCTGAAGGGCATTGGCGAGAAGAAGGCACAGGCCATCATCGACCACAGGGAGAAGCAGGGCAAGTTCACCTCCGTCGATCAACTGGCGGACGTCAGTGGCATCGGACCTGCCACGCTGGAAGCAAACCGGGACATGATTATCGTCAAGTAACCGGTTTGAATCCCTGCCATCCCAAGGGCAGCCTGTGGCTGCCCTATTTTTCTTCGGGTATCATGAGCCCACTTTGTATCTTCGGACTCACTCCATGAAAAAGACACCGCTCGTTGTTCGCAAGGCCGTTCTCCCCGTTGCCGGTCTGGGTACCCGCATGCTGCCCGCCACCAAGGCCATCCCCAAGGAGATGCTGCCCGTGGTCGACAAGCCGCTGATCCAGTATGTGGTGCGCGAAGCCATCGCCGCCGGCATCAAGGAGATCATCCTGGTGACCCATTCAAGCAAGAACTCCATCGAGAACCACTTCGACAAGAGCTTCGAGCTGGAGGCGACCCTGGAGAAGCGGGTCAAGCGCCAACTGCTGGAAGAGGTTCAGCACATCTGTCCCAAAGACGTGACCATCATGCACGTGCGTCAAGGGGAAGCAAAAGGCCTGGGTCATGCAGTACTGTGTGCCCGCCCCCTCATCGGGGATCAACCCTTCGCCGTTCTGCTGCCGGATGTGCTCATCGACGAGGTGGCCAGCGATCTGAAGCAGGACAACCTGGCGGAGATGGTGCATCTGTTCGAAGAGGATCAGATCAGCCAGATCATGGTGGAAGCCGTCCCCGAGAGCGAAGTGGACAAATACGGCATCGCCGACATCAAGGGGGAGGCCCTGAGCGAAGGCATGTCCCTGCCGATGCAGGCCATCGTCGAGAAGCCCCCCCGGGATGAAGCCCCGTCCAACCTGGCCGTGGTCGGTCGCTATGTGCTCTCGGCCAATATCTGGCCCTTGCTGGAAAAAACCCCGGCCGGCGCCGGCGACGAGATCCAGCTGACCGATGCCATCGCCATGCTGATGGAAAAGGAGCAGGTCAATGCCTACTTCATGAAGGGACGCAGCCACGATTGCGGCAGCAAGCTCGGTTACATGAAGGCCAATGTGGAATACGCCGTGCGCCATCGGGAACTCAGCAAAGAATTCACCAGCTGGCTGAAGCAGTTTGCCAAAGAGCTGTAATCTCTGAATATTTACAAGATAAGCAGAATAAAAAACTGGGCATCATTCGATGCCCTTTTTCATTTTATAAACAAATATTCAACCATTGATAGATAAAATATCGCTAAATCATAATATTGTAATTTAAAGTCGCTTGTTCTATAAGGATTAAGGCTTGTTCCTAGCCCTTGCATAAAATTTCTAAAAAAATATAAGACACAGGTGGAAGTTCCAATGAATAACCCGTCCAAAGGGACCTTTTTAGGTCACCCTAAAGGGCTTTTTTTGCTCTTTAGTACCGAACTGTGGGAGAGATTCTCCTATTACGGCATGCGTGCCGTGCTCGTCCTCTATCTGACCGACCTGACCGCCAACGGTGGCATGGGCTGGACCCAGGCCGACGCCCTCAAGCTGTACGGCATCTATACCGGTCTGGTCTACATCACCCCCATCATCGGCGGCTGGCTCGCTGATACCTTCCTGGGCCAGCGCCGTGCCATCCTGTTCGGTGCCGTGCTGATGGCCGCCGGCCAGTTTACCCTGGCACTGCCTCACGCCATGTTCCCTGACATGGTCAACACCGTCTTCTATGCCGGCCTTGGCTTGCTGATCGTGGGCAACGGCCTGTTCAAACCGAACATCTCCACCATGGTGGGCGACCTGTATAAAGAAGGGGATCACCGTCGTGACGGCGCCTTCACCATCTTCTACATGGGCATCAACCTGGGCTCCCTCCTGGCCGGCGTGATCTGCGGCGCCGCCGCCACCGCCTATGGCTGGCAAGCCGCCTTCGTCAGCGCCGGTATCGGCATGCTGCTCTCCCTGGTCGTGCAGGCCACCATGGCCCAGCGTTTCCTTGGCGACATCGGCCGTGTGCCCGCCGCCCAGCGTGCCGCCCTGCAGCGCTCCAAGGAGCAAAAAGCGCCCCTGACCAAACAGGAAGTGGATCGCATCAAGGTGATCCTGGTACTGGGCCTGTTCACCATCATCTTCTGGGCCGGCTTCGAGCAGGCCGGTGGTCTGATGAACCTGTATGCCCAGGAGTATACCGACCGCATGATCGGCAGCTTCGAAGTGCCGACCGCCTGGTTCCAGTCCCTGAACCCCTTCTTCATCATCACCCTGGCCCCTGTCGTGGCCGCCATCTGGATCAAGCTCGGCAAGAAAGAGCCGAACTCCCCGGTGAAATTCGCCATGGGCCTGCTGTTCCTGGCCGTCGGCTTCCTGTTCATGATCGGTGCCGTGCTGGAGCAAGGTGGTGATCAGGCTGTCAAGACCTCCATGTTCTGGCTGGTCGGTGCCTACCTGTTCCATACCCTGGGCGAGCTCTGCCTCTCTCCCATCGGTCTCTCCATGGTGACCAAGCTGGCTCCGCTGCGCCTGGCCTCCCTGATGATGGGTGCCTGGTTCGGTTTCGTGGCCCTGGCCAACTATGCCGCCGGCTTCATCGGCTCCTTCGTCGGCGAATCCGGCGCCATGGCCATCTTCGGTGGCATCGCACTGGCCGCCGTGATCAGCGCCCTCATCCTGCTGACCATGGCCAACCGCCTGGTCTACTGGATGCACGGTGCCGAAGGCCCGGCCAAAGAGCCCGAAGAACAAGAGCAGAAACTGCAGTCTGCGACCGTTTGACCGGTCAGGACAGCAGAGACCAAACAGGGCGCCCATGGGCGCCCTGTTTACATGTGTTCACTTCACGGCGTCAGTGGTGACGAACCTGCATCGTCAGGGCGCTGCCGCTGTCACTGCGAAACTGCAGATCAAAGGGCTCGTGCCAGCTTCGCCTGTGCAACGTGTAGCGACTGCTGCGCATCAAGCCGAGCGGCAACCCCCCTGCACGCATCAACCAGTGAGGTGAGGTGAGCCCGGCATTTGCAAAAAGCAGCCCATCCTCCTGATCGAACAGCAGGGCCGCCATGGCAAAGGAGTGACGCAGGCCCGACTCCAGCAGTTGCAGATTGAGGTAATCCAGCAATCGGTGTGGCTGGGTCAACAGCAGGCTCTCTTGTTGCTGGTATTGGCGATAGGGGCCGTTCATCAGGGATCGCACCAAGGCACCACAGAAGGCCGCATCCACACCGAGGATGGGCAATTCCATCACCAGTACCAGCAGCTTGTCGTCCAGTTTGAAGGTATCCGGGATGAAGAGATTGCCCATGCCGGCAAAGGTGACCTGCCAGGGCCCCCACTCCTGCATGCCAGGGGGGGCCAACCAGGCGAGCAGCCGGCTGCTCGCCAGATCGTGGCCACGGAAGAAGTCGATGTGCTCCATCAGCTCCAGTTGCTGGCTCTGATGCCCGAGGTTTGTCAGGCATTGCTCGATGCTGCGGCGGATCTGCTCATAGTCATTCACCGGTTTGATGAAGAAGTCCCTGGCCCCCGCCCGCAGCGCACGCTCGATCGCAGCCATCTGATCCTGACCGGAGATGACGATGACGGGCACCTGTGGATAGCGGGCGGTGAGGCAGGCAATCACCTCATGGCCATCCATGTTCGGCATGTTCAGGTCACACAACACCACATCGGGGTGATAGAGCGCTGCGGCAGAGAGCCCCTCAATCCCGTCTTCTGCCTGAAAGACGCAGGCCCCGTCGTGCTCGAGATAAGATACCAGTGAGTGGCGAAAAACCGCTTCGTCTTCTACCACCAAGATCCGTAGTCCGGCTTTTGACATCTTGACAAAGCTCTTATTAGTCAAATGGTTATTTGAGCATTAAGACTAGATCATGGGCGCTGGATACCGCCACACAATATTGTCGAGCAGCGAGCCGGGCTGGCCTTGGTATCTGCCAAGCGTTTGAAATAGTCCGACTATTTTGCTCGCCCCCTTGCGCAGAGATGATCGGCAACCGTCGCCCGGCAGCCGTTCTCTCGCAGGTCGGCACCATGAATTGTATGAGGCACCGCCATGAGGGATAATGCCCTCCACTCCAGATCGTGAAGCAGACCATGACGCCAGCCGAATACAGCGCCCTCGCCCATCCCAGACTCTCCCATCCGGCCCGCAGCCTCTATACCCTGCAACTGCGCCGCTTGGTGCTGGAAAATCGGCTGGCCCGACTCAACTATCCCGAGCTTGGCCGGGCACTGGCTGTCGTCGATCCGGGCAATCCCGGTGGTTTCAGCTATCAGGTCAACGCTCGCCAGCTGACCGAACTGCTCGACGAGCTGATGGAGGCCGAACTGCTTCAGGTCGAGGCCCAGGCTGACAGTGAGCACTACCACCAGTGCCCTTTCCAGTTGCCGTTGCTGAGCCAGCGGGTGCGCAGCCCTCTGCCGGCACGCCCGTTCCAGATGCACCTGCAGTGGCGTCCGGACGAAGAACTGCCTGCTCTCGCACGCCTGTGCGGGGTGATCGATGCCAGCTACAGCGAAGAGGATCTCGGGGAGTTCATCGCTTACTGGCTCGGCCGCCCCGAGGTGTTCGACTCCCAGCACCAGTGGATGTTGAAATTTATTCGGGCCCTCAAGAGTCGGCGCTACGCCCGCCGCCCGGCGACCGTGGTCACCGGGTACCAGCAGGTCGCGCCAGCCCCGGTAGAGGCTGGCCCGAGCCGCCGGGCGCAAGAGATGATCGATGAGGCCAAACGGCTGGCACAAGCTCAGGAGCCGGAGAATGATTGATACCAGGCGGCCACGAAGTGCACTATTGACCCCCTGCCCATCCAGCCACAGCCCTAGCAGAAGGAGAATTCCATGACAGATCCGCACGACCCGATGCGCCAGGCACTGGAAGAGATCGAGGCCAAACGCCAGAAAATCGCCAAGGCGAGACAGGAGCAACGGGCTCATGATCCCGAGCTCAAGCGTCACGTCAGCAGCCTGCAGCAACGTATTCTCCGACTGCGGGCCGCAACCGGCGGCAGCCAGTACGACTACGAGACCCTGCGCAAGGAGTACGACGCCAAGGCCAATGCCGAAGTGCGCGAGTTGCAGAAGGCCGCTCGCCAGGAGCGGATCCAGAAGCTGATCGCCCAGGCCGACCTCAATCCGGACTGGATCTTCGACAAGATGGATTCCGGTGACCCGGCCCTGCAATACCCCATCGAGACAGCCCGCTACTTCATCAGCGGTTTCGAGCACTGGGAGAAGAGCGGCGGGGGCTGCATGCTGATCTACGGCGATTACGGTACCGGCAAATCCACCCTGGCGGGCGCCGTGGCCCACGAGTTGATCGCGCGCCACCAGAAGTCGGTGATCTTCCAGCAGTGGGCCTCCATCGTGGACAGGCTCTTCTTCAACGTCATCCAGGATCAGGAGGAGCGCAACCAGTACCGCCGCGCCCTGGAAGAGGTGGACCTGCTGATCATCGACGAGGTGGCGGCCAACCGCGCCAAGATGGCCGAGAGTCAGTCCAGCTTCCTCGGCCACCTGCTGCGCCGTCGTCGCAACCTGTCCAAAAGCGTCATCATCATCACCAACCACAGCCCCCAGAGCCTGCATCAGGCCATCGGTGATTTCAGCTATGAGGCGATCAAGGCGTTCAATCCGGTGGACATCCACCTGAGCGGACCCAGCCGCCGTCCCAGCATCGGCCATTACAACGGTTGATCCCGTCGGGCCGGCGTCCCTGATGTCCGGCCCTTCATATCCCCTGCACCTCACAAATAAAAACTACTCTCATTTACAGAGAGCCATCCAGGCTCTAGGCTTGCTCTTTTGTTCGAGAGGGCCTGTCATGCCAACCACACTCATCTTCGGTGCTAGTCGCGGACTGGGCCGCGCCTTCACCGACCACGCACTGCAACTGGGCCACAAGGTCGTTGCCCTGGTGCGCCATGCCGACATGGCCAGCGAGCTGCATACCCTGGGAGTCGAGGTCGTCATCGGAGATGCCCTGGACCCCCTGGCCGTGGCCCAGGCTTGCCGCTTGGCGGGCAGGGATGCCCGGGTAGTCTCCACCCTCGGCAGCTTTCGCCAGAGTGCACCGGTGGATTATCAGGGCAACCGCCATGTGATCGACGAGATGGAGCGCGCCGGGCTCAGCCGCCTGCTGCTGGTCACCTCCCTCGGTTGTGGCGACAGCTGGCAATACCTGCCCGAGCGGGCTCGCGCCGCCTTCGGACACGAGGTACGCCTCAAGAGCCTGGCGGAAAGCTGGCTGCAGACAAGCCCCCTGGCGTGGACCATTTTACGCCCCGCAGGGTTGCAGGATGGGGAGCCCACGGGTCAGGCCATCCTGAGCCAGGGGCAAGAGAGGCATGGCCTGGTCAGGCGCCAGGATGTGGCGATACGGGGTTTGCAACTGCTCACCGACCAGGAGGCGTGCGGCCAGATCTATGCCATCGGCGATCCAGGTCTGAATCAGCCATGATCCCTGTGAATGGCAACACGGTCAGCCCAATGGCTGACCGTGTTGTTGCAAGGGGCCTAGTCGGTGGAAGACGCTGTCGCCCCATCATCCGGCCGCGTTGCAGGGCACGGTTGACGCCAGCGGAGCAACCAGCACGCCAGAGCGCCATACAGCAGCGCCAGTCCCCACAACTGCCACCAGTAGCGGGAGACCTGGGCAAAGTCGGCCCCCATCTGATTGAGGCGCAGGAATCCCTCGATGGCCGGCGTGCTCGGTGCCCACTGGGCCAGCCAGTTGAGGGGGGCCGGGATGAGCTCAAGGGGCCAGATAAAGCCGGCCAGGAAGACCAGCGGCAAAGAGGAGACAAGCACCACCTGGGTCGGTAGATCACGGCGGGTGAACAGGGCACCGAGCACGATCCCGAGCCAGGTGGTGGCCAACAGGAACGGCAGGGTAAAGAGCCAGAGTTCGCCGGGTACAGCGGTGCGGGCAATACCGTAGTGATCGAAGCAGAAGCCGAAGAAGTAGGTCACCGGAAGGACGAAAAGAGCCCCCACCACCAGGGTGCGGGCCAGCAACAAGGCCGGCACGGGAGCATGTTGCCAGTAGCCTGACTCGCCACGGCGGCTGCGCTGGTTCTGGGTCGCCCCCAGGATGCCGGTCCCCATCAGCAACACCTGATGCAGGATCAGCACGAATACCGCAGGCACCACGTAGTTCACATAGCCCATGGTGGGGTTGAATACCGGCAGCACATTGAGGGCCACCGCGTTCCAGCCCATGGCAGCCTGGAGCAGCGCCTCGCCCTGGCTCAACAGCCTGGCCACCTTCACCTGGGCGGCGAGCGTGCCCCCCGCCTGGGCCAGCCCTTCGGCAATGGTGCCATAGACCAGGAAGTAGGAGGCATCCCCGGCATAACCCAGGGTCACGCTCCTGCCCAGCATCAGATCCCGATAGAAGTGGCGGGGAATGTGCAAGATGCCGCTCGCCTTGCCGGTCAGCATCATCTGGCGGGCCTCGTCGAGCGAACCGGCACGGGCCACCAGTTTCACCTGTGCCGTGGCATCGGCCATGAACTCCAGCTGGCGGGAGAGCTGGCTGCCATCCTCGTTGACCACCACCACGGGCTCTTCCCTGGGCAATTGGTGCAGGTAGGGCTGGGGGTAGAGGAAGGAGTAGAAGAAGACGCCGCCAAACAGGGTCAGCATGATGGCGCGATCCGCCAAGAGGGTGCGCAGCTCAAGGCGCACCAGATCCCAGAATCCCATCATGGCCTGGACTCCTCATGGGGCAGGGCCGCACCCGACGGCGTCCGGTAGCGATGTACCACCAGCAGCAGGGGCAGCAGAAACAGCAGCAGGGCCCCGAGCTGGGGCAGGGCTGCCGTCAACGGTTGACCGTAGTTGGTTTGCCCGATCTGCAGCTCCACATAGTGGGAGATGGGCAGCAGGCTGCGCCAGAACTGGGCCACATCCCCCATGGCACTGACCGGAAAGGTGACCCCCATGAAGGCAAATCCCGGCGCCGTGTAGGCGCCGGCCAGAGAGAGCGCCCGCGCCGGATCCCGGATGATGCCGTAGAAGAAGGCCCCCATGGTGACGCAAGCGGCCGACGCCAGTCCCAGCCCCGCCGTCAGCACCAGCCAACTGCCTTGCATGGGGTACCCAAGCCCCTTGAACAGCAGCAGACTCCACGCCAGACCCCACCCCCAGCCGATGAGCACGTGGGGCAGCAGGGTACGCCAGAGGCCGAACCAGACCCCTCTGGTGGTCCAGTCCAACCCGAGGCGATCGGTGCGGGCCAGGGCATTCAGGCCATAGAGCACAACCAGGATCTGCCACACCGCAGGCAGCAGGGCGCTCAGCAGAAACTGGGCGTAGCTGGAATTGATGTTGTAGAGCGCGGTAACCTGGCTCGCAATGGGTACGGATTGTCCCAGGGCACCGGGCAGCGTCTTGCCGTCGGCCATGGCCTCCAACACCCCTACCTGACCATTGAGAGTTCCCACCACCTGGGCCAGTGCGGAGTTGACCAGCTTGGCAATCAGGATGAACTGGCCATTGTTGAACACGGTGACCTGCGGCTGAGTGCCTTGCCGGGCATCCCGCTCCAGGTGATGGGGGATCACCACCAGGGCATAGATGTCCCCCCCTCGCAGTGCCCTGGCCCCCTCGTCGATGGCGTCAAACTGCTGCGCTATCTTGAGCCCGGCGGAGCCATCGAGAGAGAACGCCAGTTGTCGGGAGAGGGGGCTGCGATCCAGATCCACCAGACCGACCTTGAGATCCCGCGCCAGGCCGGCTGAAAAGATCCAGCACAGGATCCCTATCAGCAGCAAGGGGACCCAGCTCGCCAGCGCCCGGCCGAACGGGTCCTGCCAGAGCAACCGCCATTCGCGTCCCATCAGAGCTCGACCAGCACGCTCATGCCGACCCGCAGCCCGTCAACCGGCTGCAAGGGGCGCGCTTCCACCTGGAAGCTTTTCATGTCGAACCCCTGGCGGGTGTCGGTGGCACGCCAGGTGGCGAAATCCCCCATCACGGCCACATGGGTCACCTTGAAGCGCACCAGCTGATCCCCCAGGCCGGGAATACGGGCATCAAACTCGGTACCGACCGGGAACCTTGGCAAGAGGTCCTCACGGACATGGAACTGGGCCCAGGCATCCTTCATGTCGAGCAAGGTCACCACGGGGAAGCCCTGGGGAGCCAGCTCGCCGCTACGTAACAGCACCTGGGCAACTTCCCCCTCGTGTGGGCTGGCGATGCGGGTATCGGCCAGATAGGCTTCCACTTCCGCCACTCCGCCAGCCGCCATCTTGGCCTGCTCGCGGGCCGCTATCTTGGTCTCTTCCCGCGCCCCTTCCAGTGCCATCTGGTATTGCTGCCAGGCCATGCCCTCGCTGTACTTCGCCGCCTGCCAGGCCGTCCAGGCCTCGTCACGCTTTTGCAGCGACATCACGCCATCCCGATGCAGGCTGGCAATACGCTCGTAGGTTTTGCCATGAAGCAGGGCAGCCGCCTTGGCCTGTTGCCACTGATCCTTGGCGGCCGCGATCTGCTGCACTCGCGCCCCCTTCTCGGCCTCTTCGGCCATGGCACCAGCCGCGGCCTGCCCGGCCTTGGCCTGACTCAGCTTGGCCTCGATCTCCGGGCTCGCCAGAGTGAACGCCAGTTGGCCCCTGGCCAGTTGATCCCCCTTCTTCACCAGTACCTCGTCGATGCGGCCCGCCACCTTGGAAGAGACCGAATACTGCTGCGCCTCTATCTGCCCCTGCAGACGCACCGGCTCCGGCTGATAGGCCAGCCAGAAGCGCCAGCCCAGCCAGAGCACAAGCAATACCAGCGCCAGTGGCAGCAGCCAGGGCTTGCCCTGGCTCATCTTCTTCTTGATGGGGGGATGACTCATGAATTCACCTCGGCAAACGGGCGACCCTTGACGGTCGAAACGGACATGAATAACGGAGTGGAAGAGAGCGCGATCATGAGTTCACCTCGATCGCCTGGCCATGCTGATACTGGTTGAAACTGTTCATCTGACCGGAGAGTGCCAACAGGCGGGCCAGAGAGATCACGTATTGATAGGCGGCGGCGGCGCGCTGGGTCTTGACCCCGGCAAGCTGGGTCTGGGCATCGACCACATCAAGGGAAGTGGAGAGCCCCTGACCGAATGCCTTGTCACGCAACCGCACGTTCTCCTCGGCCAGCGCCTGGGTCGAGGAGAGAGAGTGATACTCCTCCAGTCCCTGGGCAGCCTCGCGCCAGGTCTTCTCGACCAGCAGCTCCAGATCCTGGCGGGTCTTGGCTTGCAGCAGGTTGACCTGGAGTTCGGCGCTCTTGGCTGCCTGGACCGTCTCGGAGCGGCCATCACGACTCACCAGCGGCATGCTGACCCCGACACCAACCAGCCAGTCCGGTGTGGTCTTGGAGACGATGGAATCATCTTCATAGAGGTTGTAATTGCCGAACAGGAAGAGCTCGGGGGCGTATTTGCCCTTCTCCAGCTTGATCATCCCCTGGGCCTGCTCCTTCTTGGCCGTCAACAGCTTGAGACCGGGATGCACCGACAGGGTCTCCTCCACAAAGGGAGACAAGGCTGGCATCCCTTCGTTGATGAAGAGGGCGGTATTGGGCTCAGCCTGCTTGAGCTTGAGCATGTGGCCGAGCGCCAGCTGGGCGATCTCCAGGCTGCGCCTGGCCTTCTGGGTATCGATACGTGCCCTGTCATAGGCAGACTGGGCCGAAAGGCGCTCCACCTTGGCGATCTGCCCCTGGGCTTCGAGCTTCTTGGCATGATCCAGATGGTGTGCCAGTCCCTGCTCGATCTCCTGCTTGGTCTGCACCACCTGCGCCGCCAGCACCACCCCGAAGTAGGTCTGGGAGAGGCTCTCGAAGGTGGACTGCTGTTTGAGCACCAGCAACTGCTCAGCCTCGCTCACCTGGGCCTGACGAATATCCTGGGCCGCATCGATGCGCCCGCCGGTAAAGAGCGGCCATAGCATCTTGACCGAACTGGTCACCACGTTCTGCTTGGTGAGGGGGGTGACAAAATCGCTCGGGCTGAGGTTGAGTGCCTGCATCACGGGCCCCAGGACCTTGCCGAATTCCGGATGATTGGCGATGGGGTTGAGATCCAGCATGTCCAGCTCCATCGGCTGATCGAGATGGGTATAGCTTGCCCCCACATCCACCTTGGGCAGGTACATGGCCTTGGCCGCCTCCCGCAGTTGCTGGGCCCGCTCCACCCCGGCCTGCTCTGCCGCCAAGCCGTCATCCTGCTGGATGACCCGGCTCCAGGCCTCGGTAAAGCTGACCGTCTGCGCCTGAGCCGACCCCAGCACGATACCCAGCAGGCATGGGCAGAGCGATTTGATGAACTTTGCCGTCATACATCCCCGATCCGTTTGTAATGAAATTGTGTAGAGTCTTTGCTCAATTCAGGCCCGCTATCATAGCCTAAACCGGCTTGAGAGGGAGACTCACAAATCACCATCCCCCTCACTCGCGCCCTCCTGACCATGGTCACAGACAATATGTCCGATTTTCAAGCACTCCTGAATTTGCAAGCCTTGGCGCGACGTTTTTTTCAGAAAAAAATGGCTGACGCTCAAATACTAACCTTTTCTCCTGACTAAAAAATGCGTAATATACGCCGCCCTAAGCCGATGGTAACCGTGGAATGCAGATAGGTCCCCACACGCTTGAAACTCCCCTGATCGTGGCCCCCATGGCCGGTGTAACAGACCGACCATTTCGTGAACTTTGTTTACGTTTGGGAGCCGGTATGGCCGTTTCCGAGATGCTGCTGGCCAACCCGGATGTCTGGGATACCCAGAAAACCCGGATGAGAATGGATCACTCTGCTGAAGGCGGCTTGCGATCGGTCCAGATTGCCGGTGCCGACCCCGAGATGATGGCGTTTGCTGCCCGCTACAACGTGGAGCAGGGCGCTCAGATCGTCGACATCAACATGGGATGTCCGGCAAAAAAAGTGAATAAGAAGCTGGCAGGTTCCGCCCTGCTGCGTCAGCCAGACCTGGTCAGATCCATCTGCCGGGCCGTGGTGGATGCGGTGGAAGTACCTGTCACCTTGAAGATCCGCACAGGATGGGATCCGGATAACCGCAATGGCGAGGAGATCGCCCGAATCGCCGAAGATTGCGGTATCGCGGCCCTTGCCGTGCATGGTCGTACCCGTGCCTGCCTCTACAAGGGCGAAGCGGAGTACGACACTATCAGGGCGATTAAGCAGGCCGTATCGATTCCTGTTGTCGCCAATGGCGACATCGATAGCCCGGAGAAAGCCCGGTATGTCCTCGACTATACCGGTGTCGACGCCGTGATGATCGGCCGTGCTGCGCAAGGACGACCCTGGATTTTCCGGGAAATCCGCCATTTTCTTGAAACGGGCACCAAGCTGCCGCCTCCCGACAGGGAAGAGGTTCGCACCCTGATGAACGAGCATGTCACCAATCTGCACCAGTTTTACGGTGCCTATCTGGGAGCGCGCATTGCCCGTAAACACGTGGGCTGGTATCTGGATGAAGAAGAGGCGGGCCGAGAATTCCGTAAGCACTTCAATGCCCTGGATTGTGCAGACGCACAACTCGAGGCACTCGAAGCGTATTTCGATGGATTAGGTTAACGCATAACTAAAGAGCCGACCGAATATGTTCGAACAAACCCTGACTTCTGATGCATTGGTAACAACTACTCACAATCACGCTGCCGAGCCGACCCAACGCCCCCTGCGTGACTCTGTGCAACAGGCCCTGCGTAACTACCTGGCCCAGTTG
This sequence comes from Aeromonas sp. s4, assembly GCF_040907855.1. Taxonomy (NCBI): domain Bacteria; kingdom Pseudomonadati; phylum Pseudomonadota; class Gammaproteobacteria; order Aeromonadales; family Aeromonadaceae; genus Aeromonas; species Aeromonas sp. s4. The sequence goes on from NZ_JBFOCP010000012.1 coordinate 20,969, forward strand.
AACGGTCAGGAAGTGATTGATCTGTACGATATGGTTCTCTCCGAAGTCGAAGCTCCCATGCTGGACGTGATCATGCAGTACACCCGTGGCAACCAGACTCGCGCCGCCGTGATGATGGGCATCAACCGCGGCACCCTGCGCAAGAAACTCAAGCGTTACGGCATGAACTGATCCCGGTCATTCTGCTGCAGTGCAGACGAAGGCGTATCCCAGCGATGGGATACGCCTTTTTCTATGCCCGGTGTTTACCTGCTCACTCCACCGCCAGCTTGATACCAAGCCCCACGAACAGCCCCCCCATCACACGATTCAGCCAGGTGGCCACCCGGGTGGGTAGTCGCACCTTGCGGCTTGCAAACGCGGTGGAAAATGCCAGCAGATGGCACCAGATCATGCCGTTGAGATTGAAGATGCAGCCCAGCACGATGAATGCCATCGCCTTTTGCGGTGAAGCGGGATCGATGAACTGGGGCACAAAAGCGAGAAAAAAGAGCGCCACCTTGGGATTGAGGACATTGGTGAGCAACCCCTGCCGGAAGATGCGCCCATAAGAGAGCGCAGGCAGCGCCACAGCCCCATCCACAGACGTTGAAGTGCCACTCCTCTGCCAGAGCATGGACACACCGAGATAGACCAGATAGAGCGCCCCCATCAGCTTGATGACGGCAAACAGCTCGGCGGAGGCACTCAACAGGGCAGACAGTCCCAGCGCCGCCGCCAACACATGCACCATGGTACCTGTCCCGATACCCAATGCCGCCATGGACCCTGCACGCCAGCCCTGGGAGCCGCTGCGCAGCATGATGAGCAGGGAGTCAGGCCCAGGCATCATGTTCAACAGCAGGCCAGAAACGACAAACAACGCCAGATCGTGGATCCCCAACATAGACAGCTCCTTGTACATGAAAGAAACAGTCTATGGATCCTGAAGTACTTGTCACTCCCGTTTCCGGCGATAGTGATTATCAAGGAAGGGAATAGCGTTTGAGCCGGAGATACTTGGCGCTCAACCAGGTGAGAAAGAGAGATAGAGCCGTTTGAAAGGCAGTGATACTGGCTGAATAGCAATGTTTATCGATGTAATAGACTGGATTTTGTGCATTAGCCAGACTTATTATCTAAAAAATAAATTACAGGCAATAAAAAACCCCGCTCGAGTGAGCGGGGTTTCTTGTATTGGGTGCCTGGCAGTGTCCTACTCTCGCATGGCGAATGCCACACTACCATC
>NZ_JBFOCP010000013.1:0-96747 GCF_040907855.1 Aeromonas sp. s4
GGGTCTGAAATTGATACCGAAGGAAGTGCGCACTAAAGTAGCGTAAACAAGACGCCGGTTTGAGGCCGGTGTCAGGCGATAACTAGATCTGTACACACTAACCCGGCTTTAGGCCGGGTTAGTCGTTATATCGCGATAGCAATTAGTACTCAATTGTGCCTAGATATTTATTTTTTGATGTTTTGATATACCTTGGAATATTGCATCTTCTTCTTGCTTAATTTTATTGTATATCCAATCAGCCATCATTTCTTCCGCTTGGCTATCTAGACCTTGAGAAGAATATTTGAAAAATGTCTTTTCAAATTCGTTGGAAACAGTATATCCATCAAGCTCGTTTCCTTTGGGCACTAGGAGTTTGGCATAGCCCACTATTTTCCTTTTTTTTAGCGTGTTCATTCTCGGCCCCTCCTTATCTATCTCTTTGACATAGACACACTATCATTTAGCACACTTTTAAAGTTAAATCTAGTTTTTGCTTTGATTATTTTCGTGATTTGTATATATTTCTATAGCAACATCTAAATACACAGCAATAAGTGACGCTATATTTTGTAGAAAATCTTTATCTCTTTCCAATGAGAATTGTTCTGGTTGGGCACTTGTCAACACAAGAACTCCTAGACACTCATTGTCTGAATTGCTTTCATTATATGTTAGGATTGGGACGGATATAAAAGAGCAATAATTTCTTTTATCTGATGGGTTAGTTATTTTCAGTTCATTACTTTTAGTAATATCGGGGCATATTTTCAATTCTTTGTGTAAGTGTGTTAAACCTACATGCCCAAAACCAGGTTTCCAACTTCTATCTTTTCTAATAATTCTATCATCACAGCGTCTTGATGCTACCTGTAGCTCTTGGTTGCGGTTATCATATATATAGAGAGCTATGTTGTATCGAGATTCACTAACAAAACTAAATAGCACTTCTCTGTGTATGGAAAGATAGCTGAGTATTGTGTCAAAGAAATCCTGCAGTTTATTATCCATTGTTTCTTCAGAAAGTGAACCATCTCGTTTACCGTGGATCATATCCCTGATGTGACTATTAACTTTTAATGTTGTTAGATAGATAACTAACTTTTGTGTTGCTGTCAACGAGGTTGATAAATGCATTCTTTCATAAATTTTTTCAATATCATCAGATATGCTATTATATTTTTTCACTAACTCGGAAAGCTCTATAGTTGTATCACTTCTCTTATCAAGGTAATGAAATCCAACGGAGAGCAAAAAATGAACAACCAAGAAAACAAAACAGAATATAAAAAATGAAGGATGAAGCTTTGATAAGTCATCTTTAAATAAGAAAACATAGGAAACACCAAGGCCAATAATAATTGGAGCGAAACAAGTGTTCCATATGCTAAATGTTGATATAAAATAACCAGTAAACTTTGAATTAATATATTTGTTCTTTTTAAGAACACTTTCAATTCTTTCTTGGTCCATATAACGACGCAACCCCCTATTAGAAATCAATTTCTAGCTAAGACGTAGCTGATATAACTACGCCTTGCTTTAAAACTCAATCATTTAACCAACTTGCTCTCCATCACCCCTTGCTTGCCTTCTTCCTCACTGACCTGACTCAGCTTGGAGCGGGCTATCAGCAGGTCCATCTTGACCTCCTGCCAGACGTAGTAGTTTTTACCCGCCTCGGTATTGAGGGTAAGGGTGGCATCGTTCTTCGACATGTAAGAGATGCGGCTGCCCGGCGCCCTCTGTTTTGGTTGGAAGAAAGGAAAATAAAGGTTCGCATGGGGCCTTGCGGGTACGCAACCGCTCAGGTTGATGGTGATGTGACGGGATTCAATATTTCAACAATTAACGGGCATGGCGTACCGCTTTGAAGCTGAAACCAGCCAAGGCATACTGCCCCGTCACCAGATGGGAGTCATTAATGTCTAAGTGGATGTCGACACTGCGACGGCTGGGGTTGTGGTTGCTGCGAAAAGCGGCGCTGGCGCTGCTGACCAGCCTGCTGTTTATGATCTCGTTTACCCTGTTTCAATACGCATCCTGGTGGCCGGCACTGGCCGAGGATACGTCTCTCGAATGGAGTGGCTTCTTCCAAGGGCGGACCTTTGCCGAGCTGGCCCCGGCCATGCTGGAGTTCAGCGCCGTGCTCGCCTCTGCCTTCTGGCCGCTGTTTTTGCTGACGCCCCGCCCGCTGTTGCTGCCGCTCTTTGCCGGGCTCTGGGTGTGGCAGACCTATGACATCGCCTTTATGACGACAACCGCATCGACCTGGCTGCCCCACGAGATCATCTGGACCTTTATCCTGCCTCACACCCACTGGCTGCTGCTCACCCTGCTGGCGCCATTGCTGCTGATCCGCCAGCTTGGCAGGCGACTATTTGCGGATAGATCGGCAACACAGGCAGGGGGCGTCATCCTGGACGACGGACGGTAGCCAGAGGGAGCGATTGATTACGCGATCGTCCGATGACGCTTCGCTAATCGAACCTACATGCAGGCGGGTTCCAACAGGTGAATGCCTCACACTCCCGCCTGTCGGGCTCACCGCAACTGAAACGCCTTGACGAGATATTCGATAAAGAGCCGCACGTTGCGGGACTGCTCCTTGTGGAAGGGGTAGACGGCGAAGAGGGCGTGGGGGTCGGGTTGCCAGTCGGGGAGCAGTCTGACCAGGGTGCCGTCTGCCAGTTCGTTCGACACGAATTCATCCGGTACCAGGATCACCCCGAGCCCCTGCACCGCCGCCTGTTTCAGGGCGATGCCGTTGTTGGCGCAGAAGCTGGCGGGGGGCAGTTCCACCGCCACGCTCTCCGCGTCCCGGGTGAAGAACCACTTGTTGGGGGAGGAGGAGAGGCTGTAGCGCAGGCAGTTGTGGCCCTTGAGATCCGCCGGGTGGGCGGGTTGGCCCGCCTCCTTCAGGTAGTCGGGGGCGGCGCAGAGCACCCGCTGCACCTCGCACAGGGGTTTGGCGCGCAGGGTGGAGTCCTCCAGGGTGCCTGCCCCCCGGATCACCACGTCCAGCCCCTGATCCACCAGATCCATGTAGGCGTCGCTCAGGATCACCTCGATGCCGATTTCCGGATAGCGGCGCTGGAATTCGCAGACAAGGGGGTTGAGGCGGATCAGCCCGTAGGACATGGGCATGCCGATCCTCAGCCTGCCTCTGGGGGTGAAGGAGGCGGCCATGATGGACTGGTCGGCGGCCTCCAGGCTGTCCAGCACGGCGCATATCTGGCCGTAATAGGCCATGCCGGATTCGGTGACGCTCAGCCGCCTTGTGGTGCGGTTGATGAGGGCGATGCCGAGAAAGGCTTCCAGCTCGTTGATGTTCTTGCTGACCGCCGCCTGGGAGAGGCGCAGATCGTCCGCCGCCGCCCTGAAGGTGCCCATTTCCACCACCCGGCGAAAGACGTTCAGCGCCGTGATCTTGTTCATCCTGCCCCCGTTAATTCACTACTGGTAAATGATGGCGCCATCATTGCGCACTTTTATCACAATAGTGCGGTTCCCCGGGGTGTCCACCCCCCATCCCCCGCCAGACAGAAAGTTGCCGGTGGCAGACCGGCCCGGATCATGGCCCTCCGGGGCGTGGCGGGCCCGGCAGAGACGCAGACGAAAGAGAGGCGATGAGCCCAGGGCACCCCGGCCCCGAGGCGGCAGGCATAGCAGGCATAAAAGCAGGCGGCAGGGCCCGGGCCCCGCCGCCAGATGGCACGCACCGGCTTACTGCACCTTGCCGGGGGCGGGGGGCAGGGTGATGCCGACATCGGCCCAGGGGTTGGTGCCGAGCAGCTGCGCGTGGGGCACGTCGGCCTGGTAGCGCATGGTGAACGCTTTGGGCCCGTGGGCGAAAGCCACCAGCAGCCCCTGTTTTGCGTCCATCAACCCGGCGTGCATGCCGAGCCCGTGATAGCTGACTCGCACGGCCTTGTCCTCAAGGCCCACCTTGTCTATCTGGAAGCGGGCGATACTGCCGTCTTTGAGGGTAAAGCCCCAGCGGAACGGGCCGCCGCTGACCACCGTCATCACCTCGTCGATGTCGGTGCCGTCCTCGGCGGAGTTGACGTGCATGCGGCCATATTTGCCGAGCACGGCGCTGCGGGTGCGCTCGTCCAGCGCCATCAGGTCATAGACCTTGGGGTAGGGGCCGACGCCGGTCTCCTCGGTGGCGACGCCGCCCCCTTGCACCGCGGGCGCGCGCCCTGCGAGCCTGGCCTGCTCCAGCAGTTCCCCCTGACTCAGGTTGAAGGCCGCAATCAGGGCGCCGTGCTCCGCTTTGGTCAACGCGCGGCGGTGGGAGGCTTCAAGCAGCGGCCTGGCGGCCACGGGGATGTCGACGGTGACCACGTTGACGCCGATGGGGTTGAGCGCGTTGTTGACCGCTTCGACCCCGGTCACGGCAGGGCGGCCATCGCTGAACTGCACCGAGACGATGTCACCGGCGAAGGTGTTGAAAGAGAAGGCCGAGGCGAGGGTGCCGGCCAGCAACGGGATATGGGTGAGTTTCATACAAGACTCCTCGTTAAGGTTCGAGAAGCAGTCTAGGGCGGTGATGTGTTCACTGAAATGACACTCGGATGATATGAAAATTCACTGATAGTAATGAATCGTGGGGATCAGAGCCGTCGGCCCGCCCCGGGGGAGATCGCCCTCTGCCAGAGGGTGTGAGCCCGGTTGACGCAACGGGGCCCGGCTTGTGGTATGACTCTGGGCGTCACCAAACAGAACCTGTCGGAGGACGAGACAATGCTGGCGTTGATCACCACGGCGCACCACACCTGCTACCCCAATCCCATCGCCTTTCGGGCCGGAGAGCGGGTGCGCATCGGCCACGAGGACGACGAGTTCCCGGGCTGGGTGCGCACCTTTACCGCAGACGGCAACGAGGGGTGGGCGCCCCTGTCCCTGCTGACCCCGATCAGCGCCGGGGAGGCGCAGGCGCGCCAGGACTATACCGCCCGGGAGCTAGACGTGGCGGCGGGGGAGCGGGTACGGGTGGAGCGGGAGCTGGCAGGCTGGCTCTGGGTTCACAACGAAGCGGGGCAATCAGGCTGGATCCCGGCCAGCTGCATCGCCTCGCCCTCATAAGGTGCAGCGGCTCGGAGAAGGAGTAGAGCGGAGAGAGAAACCCGGCCAGCGACGGGGCGCGGCGGCCGGGTGAATTGTAAAGACCTGGGGGACGGAGCCGGTATGCGGCTTCCTGGTTGACGGATGGCTAGTCGGACGTTTCCTGCTCGGCTGCGTTTCCGGGCTGTAGCGCCTCTTTCTGCTCCGCCCATTTCAGCAGGGCGTCCAGCGCCGGGCACAGGGCCTGTCCCCAGTCGGTCAGGCGATACTCCACCTTGGGCGGCACCTGCGGGTAGACCTTGCGCACGACGATGCCGTCTGCTTCCAGCTGTCGCAACTGCTGGGCAAGCATCTTCTGGGAAATGGCCGGGATCAGCCGCTCAAAGTCCGAATAACGCTGCACCTTGCCATCAAACAGGTGGAACAGGATGACCAGCTTCCAGCGCCCTTCCAGCAATTTGAGCACCTCTTCGACACCGGTGGCCGCCGTGGACGGGGTATAGATCTTGTTCATGGGTGAGTCACTTACTTTTTTGTGCGTACTTGATTAAACGTAAGCCTATGTGGAAAGTGGCGGTACAGCAATTGTCTTTTAGCGAGGATGACGATGACGACCTTACTCTTTCCATCCATTGCCACCTATTTCGAGGTCAGCAACGGGGGGGATCCCGCCCGCCTGGCCGGATGTTTCACCGAAGATGCGTTTGTGCGGGACGAACGCCATACCCATCAGGGACATAGCGCCATCCAGTCCTGGATGGCGGGTACCCGGGCCGCCTTCGACTACTGTGTGACACCCATGAAGGTGACGCAGGACGGGGCGCGGGTGACCGTGGTTGCCAAGGTGGCGGGCAACTTCCCCGGCAGTCCTGTGATGCTTGATCACCTGTTCCTGATGTCGGGCGATGACATTCACTCTCTGGAGATACGATGATGACAATGGATTTGGCACTGCAAGGCCGGCGGGTATTGATCACCGCGGGGACCAAGGGGGTGGGCAAGGCCGTATTCACCCTGTTTCGTGACAATGGCGCCCGGGTGCTGACCACGGCGCGCAGCCGCCCGGCGGAGGTGCCGGAAGCACAATTCGTCGCCGCCGATCTGACCAGTGTGGAAGGCTGCAATACGGTGGTGGATGCCGTGAACGCCAGGCTGGGCGGTGTGGACATCATTGTCCACGTGCTGGGGGGCTCATCGGCGCCGGGTGGCGGCTTCGCGGCGCTGGGGGAGGAGGAATGGCAGCGGGAGCTCTGCCTGAATCTGATGCCGGCGGTGCGCCTGGATCGCGCCTTGCTGCCCGCCATGCTGGTACAGGGGGAGGGGGTGATCATCCATGTCACCTCCATCCAGCGTGAGTTGCCCCTGCCGGAGTCGACCACGGCCTATGCCGCCGCCAAGGCTGCACTGTCAACCTACAGCAAGAGCCTGTCGAAAGAGGTGACGCCAAAAGGGGTGCGGGTGGTACGGGTCTCTCCCGGCTGGATAGAGACGGAGGCATCCGTTGCGCTGGCCGAGCGGCTGGCAACCCAGGCTGGCACGGACTACGAGGGCGGTAAGCAGATCATCATGGATTCCCTGGGAGGGATCCCCCTCGGTCGCCCTGCCAAACCGCAGGAAGTTGCGAATCTCATCGCCTTTCTGGCATCTCCCCTGGCCGCCTCCATCAGCGGTACCGAATATGTGATCGACGGAGGTACAGTGCCCACCGCGTAGGCGAGCATCATCCTTTCAAGCAAGTCGCAGCGATGTTGGCTGTCGCTATCAAAACGTGTTGGCGAACACCTGGACAAGGCGTTCGCCGCCCCTCCAGCCAATGGCAAGATCAAGCCCACTGCCCGCCCTGGAATCATATGCAGGCATTCACGCCGCCCTAACCGAAGCCATTGGCGATGGCGTGCTGTATCCCCATGTCACGGACCGTGACCGGTACCCCGAGCGGCCCTTTGACGCCGAGGCAGATGGAGACATGGCTAGCTGCCATCGAGCATCAATGGGACTAGGGCAATGAGAGATGATGGCGAAACAGGGGACCAGAAACCCGGCCAGCGACGGGCGTGCGGCCGGGTGAATTGTAAAGAGTAGGGTGACGGAAAACGGGATCAGCCTAGTCTAATCAACTCGATGGGGGCGTAGCGCTCCTGGCTGTTTGTCAGCAGCACGCACTTCTCATGTTCCGCCTCATAGGGGGTCAGGTTGTCGGTGTGCGCCTCCTTGAGGGTGTCGACCGCGCCGGTGGCGGCAATCATCACCCGTTGGCCCAGGGTCAGCACATTGCGGTTTCGATCGTAGATCTTCATGGCATTCTCCTTGTGGGATGGGTGCCCCGGCCCGTGCCGGGGCAACGGGCTCCAGACTACGCCCCTCGAAAAACGAGATGCCTGTCACAGATCAAAAAAAGGGGAAAGAGGGACTCGGTGCGGCGACGGGGTATGGCGCTCTGGCCTCGCAGCCCGCCGGTGATCGCCACTGCCTGTCGCAGGGCAAGGAGGACGCCCTCGCTTTTCATCCCCTCGGGCTCGAACTGCAAGGGGGATGCGCTATAGTGGAGCCGCTCGTTTTACTGCCTTCAACCAACCGAGAGTGCATTATGAATCGTGATATCGCAGCCCAGTTCATCAAGATGCTGACCAACCTGGACCAGTGTCTGGCCAAGGCCGAGGCCCACGCCGAGGCGAAGAAATTCAACGTGGACAACTTCTTCAATGAGCGCCTCATCGTCGACATGCTGCCCCTGAGCAAGCAGGTGCTGATCTGCTGTGACAGCGCCCGCGCCGTGGTGGCCACCGCCAGCCTGAGCGAGCCGCCGGTGCTGGGGGATGATCCCAAGACCATGGCGGATCTGCGCGCCCACGTGGCCAAGACCATCGCCTACCTGCAAGGCAAGCTGGACGCCGATTTCAGCCAGTATGCGAGCGGCCACTACTACCCCTACTGGGCGGGCGGCAAGGGGATGGACGGCCACAGCTGCGTGCATGAGTACGGCATCCCGAACTTCTACTTCCACCTCACCATGACCTATGCCCTGCTGCGCCAGGCCGGGGTGGATCTGGGCAAGCGGGATTACCTGGGCGGTCTGAACCTGCAATAAGCCGCGCTTCAGCGACAACAAAGCCTGCCCCCTGGCAGGCTTTGTCGTTTTCGGCCCGGCTCAGCGCCCCAGATTGTCGGCCAGTTGTTTGGCGCGACTTGTGGCCCACTGATCGATCATTTTCTCCATCTCCAGGGCGGTGATGGGGGAATCCTTGTGGGTGGTGTCCGGGCTCTCGCGAGCGTCCATCACCCGCACCAGCAGCTTGCCGCTCTGGGCGTCGAGCAACTGGGCCATGCTGCCCACCTTGAGCAGATAGGGCTCCTTGCCTATTACCTCGCGGGTGACGTTGATGGCGATCTTGGCGGGCAGCAGATCCCGCAGCTTGGGGTCGGGCCGGGTCAGGTCGAAGTTGGTGATGGCCGCCTGCACCCGCATCACGCCGGGACCGGGTTCGGTAGCCATCTTGACGCCGTGGCTCATCAGCTCCCGCTGGAAGGTGGCGTGGTAGTAGCGGCCTATCTCGTTCTGCTCGTTGGCGGTCAGCAGATACCACTGGCCGTTCTCCTGGCGGATGAACTGCAAGGGATCGAGCAGCACTGCGTGGTACTGGCGAAGATCCACGCCGGGCTCCTTGTAGATGCGCTGATTGGGGTTGCTCTCGCTTTGCTGGAAGGCCGTGAGCGGGATCGCCTGCAGGCTGTGGGTGACCTGGTTCTTCACGGCGCACCCGCCCAGCAGGGCGGCGGCCATGGTCATCATCAAGACTCGTTTCATGGGGGCTCCTGGCGGTGGATGGTCGCTGCAAGAACGCAGCCCGCCCTGCCCACAGAGATACCTGATCAGGCCCCTCTCTCACAAGGGGTATCTGTGCGCGGGCCACCGGGGGAGCCCCCGTGTCGGGTCACTCGGCGGGGATCTCGGGCTCTACCAGGGTGGCGAGCTGCATCAGGGACTCCTGCCAGCCGAGGTAGCACATCTCCACCGGGATGACCGCCGGAATACCCGCCTGTTCGATGGCGAGATCGGTGCCGCACAGCACCTGGGTGAGGGTGATGGTGACCTGCATCTCCCCCGGCAGGTTGGGGTCGTCGAAGCGGTCGGTGTAGCGGATGCGCTTGCCCGGCTCCAGCGCGAGATACTCGCCGCCGAAGGCGTGGGTGTGGCCGCTGGCGAAGTGGGTGAACGACATCCTGAACTGGCCGCCGACCCTGGCATCCAGCGCCGCCACCTTGCAGGTGAAGCCATGGGGGGGCAGCCATTTGGCCAGGGCGTCTGCCTCCACAAAGGCCTGGTATACCCGCTGTGGCGGGGCCTTGAGTACGCGATGCAGGGTGACTGTGTTCATGGGGGACTCCTCTTGGTGGCAACAGGGACGGGTCGCAGCAAGGATAGCCGTCATCCCCGTGGCCTGCGGGGGTGCGTCGCCTCCTTTCGCCTGCAGAGAGGATTTTTCGTTTTCTCTTCAAGGAGTTGATCAAGATAGAGGTTATTGTCACCGTTCGCTCATATAATCGCCGCCATGCAAGCGACTCGGAAGGATTCGATGACACAGCTGATGGCGGCCCTGCTGGGGCTGTTTTACGCCAGCCTGATCTGGGCGGCGCCCGTCCCCTTCGTGACGGCCCCCGGCCCCCATGCCACGCAGGGGAGGCTGGAGCCCCTGCTCTCCTGGTTCTCGGGGGAGTTTTCCAGCCAGGAGCAGGCCACCTTCGATGCCCGCTTCACCAGCGCCGAGCTGCGGCTGGTGGAGATCTGGCCCGGGGAAGGCCCCTTTCGCTGGGTCTATGCGGAGCAGTTTCTGACCGAGCGGGCGCAGCGACCGTTTCGCCAGCGCATCTACCGCTTCTCCTCCCTGCCCGATGGCCGCATCCTGATGGCCGAACTGACCATGCCGAGGGCCACGGATTTTGCCGGCGCCTGGCGTCGGCCCGAGCTGCTTGACTCCCTCACCCCGCAGCAACTCTCCCTGCGCGAAGGGTGCGAAATCTGGCTGACCCGACAGCCGGGCGGGGAGTACAAGGGACAGACCCGGGTCGGGCATTGCGCCACCGATTTTGGCGGTGCCACCACCCTGGTGCAGTACCTCTGGATCGGCCCGGACAGTGTCCGGCTGCTGGACAGGGCCTATGACAACGGCGCCCATCAGCGCTGGGGCAGCCCGGGGGAGGGTTACGTCTACCTGCGCAAGGGGATGCGGCGCGGGGAGTAGTCGCGCCGTCCGTCAAGGCCCCTCCCTGCTTGCCGCCTTAAAGGACGTGCCGGTCAGGCTGCTGGCCAGTGCCCCTGCAGATCCACCAGGATGGAGAGGCTGACCGCGCCAAACAGCAGGCCTGTCATCAGGTTGAGCGGGCGCTGGATGCGGCCGAGCAGGTGCTGGGCGCGGGGAGTGGAGAGGCTCCAGGCCAGGGCGCTGAACCAGACGAGGGAGAGCAGGAACAGCTCCAGGATCAGCAAGCCCCGGGTCAGGCCATCCACCTGGGGCGTCACCATGGCGGCCAGCAGTCCCATGAAGAACAGCATCGCCTTGGGGTTGAGCAGATTGGTGGCCAGCCCGCTCTTCACCCCCTTGCGCCAGCCCGGCCGCTCGCCTCCGGCGCGCAGCGCCAGATCCCCGCTTCCCTGCCAGGCCGCCTTCAGCGCCCCCCAGCCCAGCCAGCCCAGATAGAGGGCACCCACCAGTTTCACCGCGAGGAACAGCCAGGGCTGGCTTGCGATCAGCAGGCTGATGCCGGTCAGGCTCAGGGTGGCGTGGAGCAGGATGGCGAGGGCGATGCCAAGGGCCGCTCCGAGGGCGGTGGGCCTGTGCAGGCTGGTGCGCAGGATGAGTGCGAAATCCGGGCCCGGGCTCGCCAGAGCGACGAGGTGGACGAGACCCAGGGTCAGAAACAGGCTGGTGAACATAAAAGACCTCCGACAGCGGTATGGAGGTGACAGCATGGGGCAGGACGGGGGACGGGAGATTGTAAAAGATTGCAGCAGCGACGATTCAGGCGGGCAGCATCTGCTGGCGATACTCCGCCGGGGTGAGCCCGAAGGCCTGACGAAAACCGTGGTGGAAGTGGCTCTGATCGAAGAAGCCCACCGCCAGTGCCACTTCGCTCACCGGCAGACCGCTGCCGAGCAGGCGCTTGCCCTGTTCGAGGCGCAGCCGCTTGAGCCAGGCATAGGGGGTCATGCCGGTCTTCTTCTTGAACTGACGCAGGAAGGCGAAGCGATCCAGCCCGAACAGGGCGGCCAGGTCCTCCAGGGTGTGGCGCTCGTCCAGCCGGGCCAGCAGATGGTCGCGCAGGAACCTGAGCTGGGGATCCGCCAGGGCGTGGCGCTCGGGGGCGAGCCGGAACAGTTCGCCCAGCAGGGCCAGCAACTGGCTCTCCGCCAGCAGGCCGTCGGGGGCGGGGCCGTCCAGGTGCATGTGCAGGCGGGCAAAGCCCTGATAGAGGTCGGGGCGGCTCTGCAATCCCTGGTGGAAAAAGGGCTCGGGGTGTTCCGGCAGCCAGCGGGCCAGCTGCTCGGGGGCGATGGAGAAGACCCGCACCTCGTACCCTTCCGGCAGCAGGCTGAGGCCGTCGTGCATCTCGTCCGGGTTGACGGTGGAGAGTTCGCCGCGCACCAGGTTGTGGCTGTTCCCCTTGTGGATGAACTTCTGGCCGCCCCGCTGCACCAGACCGATGTGGTAGTCCAGATGCACGTGGCGGCCATAGCTGAACTCCCTGTGGTGGGAGTGGGAGAGTTCAACCCCCGGCAGCAGCCGGGATTGCCAGTAGTGGATGCGGGATTGGGGTGCGTTCATCCCCTATTGATACCCCGAAAGCGGCCCCTTGGCTTGTAGATTATTGCGCTGGCGCCTCAGCCGGCCTCCTGGCGCCGCTTGCCGCTGCGCAGGCCATCCAGGCTGAACAGCACCAGGGCGCTCCAGATGCAGCCGAAGGTGATCATCTTGTCCAGCGCCAGCGCCTCGCCATACAGGGTCACCGCCAGGATGAACATCAGGCTGGGGCCTATGTACTGGAAGAAGCCCAGGGTGGAGAGCTTGAGCCGGGTGGCCGCCGCGGTGAAACAGAGCAGGGGGGCCGTGGTAACGGCGCCCGCGGCGATGAGCAGCAGGTTCAGGTGCCAGTCATTCTGGGTGAGGTGGCTGGTGGGGCTGTCGGCGATGCCCCACAGATAGAAGGCGGCTGGCGGCAGCATGATCAAGGTCTCGATGAGCAGGCCGGTGAGGGCGTCCAGGGCCAGCTTCTTGCGAATGAGGCCGTAGATGGCGAAGCTCGAGGCCAGCACCAGGGCTATCCAGGGCAGGGAGCCGAAGGCGATGAGCTGGGCGGCGACACCGACAAAGGCGAGCCCCACCGCCCACCACTGCAGGCGGCGCAGCTTCTCGCTCAGAAACACCATGCCGAGCAGCACGTTGAACAGGGGGTTGATGTAGTAGCCCAGGCTCGCATCCAGCATGTGGCCGTTGTTGATAGCCCAGATGAACAGCAGCCAGTTGCCGCCGACGGTGACGGAGGTGAAGGCCAGGGTGAGCAGCACCTTGGGCTGGCGCAGCACCGCCTGCACCTTGTGCCACTGGCGTCCGAGCAGCACCAGCACCATCAGCAGGGCGCAGGACCAGATCATGCGGTGGGTCAGGATCTCGGCGGCCGGCACGGCGGAGAGGGACTTGAAGTAGATGGGTGCCAGGCCCCAAAGGGTGTAGGCGCCGAGGGCATAGAGGACGCCCTGGCGCTGGATCTGTTGTTGCATGCGGATAACCTTCACTGGAGTGCGGATGTCGGGAAACATCGCAAAAAGTCAGTGTAGCGATCCTTTTGCAGGGAAAGAAGACAATAAATGGGTCTGACGGGATTTTAACAGCAGGAGCGACTTCAGCGACCGCCCCCGCGGCGGATCTTCTCCACGTCCATCAGCAGCCACAGCATGAGGGCGATGGCGGAGATCCAGGGGCCCCAGGTGACATAGGCTTCCCCCTGACCCAGCACGAAGAACAACAGCGGCAGTCCCACCACCAGAAACAGTACACTTCCCAGAAAAAACAGCATTTTTATCTTTAAATTTAATGGCTTGCTATTTGACGATTATATCGATTGAGCGAGGGGATAAAAGAGTAAAAATGAGAAAGGGGGATTTCTCCCCCTGTTTTGTTGATAAGCGTCATTTATGACGTTATTCGAGCTGGATCCAGGTGCTTTTCAGCTCGGTGTACTTCTCCAGGGCGTGCAGGGACTTGTCGCGCCCGTTGCCGGACTGCTTGAAGCCGCCAAACGGCATGGTCATGTCGCCGCCATCCCAGTTGTTGACGAAGACGGTGCCGGCGCGCAGGGCGCGCGACCCTTTCACCGCCTGGTTGAGATCCGCCGTCCAGATGGCGGCCGCCAGGCCGTAGTCGGTGTCGTTGCCAAGGGCGATGGCCTCTTCCAGGGTGTCGAAGCCGGTCACAGCCAGCACGGGGCCGAAGATCTCCTCGCGGAAGATGCGCATCGTCGGGGTCACGTCGTCAAAGATGGTGGGCTCGATATAGAAGCCGCCGCTCTCGGTGTGGGTGCGCTTGCCCCCCAGCAGCAGCTTGGCGCCCTCCTGCTGGCCGATGGCGATGTAGTTGAGCACCTGCTCCATCTGGATGTGGTCCACCATGGCGCCGATGCGGGTGGTGGGGTCGAGCGGGTTGGCCGAGATCCATTCGCGGGCGTGGGCCAGCAGCCGCTCCATGAACTGGGGCTTGATGCTGTTTTGCACCAGCAGGCGGGAGGCGGCGGTGCACACTTCCCCCTGGTTGTAGAAGATGGCGCCGACGGCGCTTCTGGCGGCGGCGTCCAGATCCGGTGCATCCGCCAGCACGATGTTGGGGCTCTTGCCGCCGCACTCCATGAAGGCGCGCTTGAGGTTGGACTTGCCGGAGCACTGCACCAGGTGCTTGCCGATTTTGGTGGAGCCGGTGAAGGTGATGCAGTCGACGTCCATGTGCATGGCCAGCGCCTCGCCCACGGTATGGCCGAAGCCTGGCAGCACGTTGAAGACGCCGTCGGGGATGCCCGCCTCCTTCGCCAGACCCGCGATGCGCAGGGCGGTGAGGGGGGATTTCTCGGAGGGTTTGAGGATCACCGAGTTGCCGGTGGCGAGCGCCGGGCCCAGCTTCCAGCAGGCCATCACCAGGGGGAAGTTCCAGGGCACGATGGCAGCCACGACACCGAGGGGCTCGCGGGTCACCAGGGCCAGGGCGGACTCTTCCACCGGGGCGACCTGATCGTAGATCTTGTCTATCGCCTCGGCGTTCCAGGCGATGCAGTTCGCGGCGGCGGGGGCGTCATACCCCATGGCGTCGCCGATGGGCTTGCCCATATCCAGCGACTCCAGCAGTGCCAGCTCCACCAGGTTCAGGCGCATCAGCTCGGCGAAGCGCTGCATGATGAGCTTGCGCTGCTTGGGAGAGAGGCCGCACCAGCGCTTGTCGTCGAAGGCGGCACGGGCCGCCTTGACCGCCAGCTCGGCATCGGCGGCGTCGCAGGAGGCGACCCTGGTCAGCAGTTGGCCGTTGGCCGGGTTGATGCAATCGAAGGTGGCGCCGTTGACGGCATCCCGGTAGGTGCCGTCGATAAAGGCTTGCGAGGGCAGGGTCAGATGGGCGGCCTTGTGTTGCCACTGGGCCAGGGTCAGGTCACTCATGTTCACTCCTTGAACCGGCAGAAAGTCAGTCTCCGCGTATCAATATGCTAAACATCCTGCCGCTTGTAAATCCATCTTGTAACAATTCATTAAACACTGACCACGAACAACCCGGGCCAACGGCGGGGCAAACCGGGGGCCCTGGCCTGTGGTGTCGGGGGCCGCGCGGCGGGGCTGGAGCCCGTGTCGCGGGCCTGATCCCCGGGTCGGGCAGGGGGGGATCCCGGCGGGCTGTTCCGGGAGAAGGCCCGTCAGAAGCTGGCGGGCGTGTTGGCCGAGATCAGTACGCACTCCTGATCCCCCACGTTGCGAAAACGGTGGGGAGTGCGGCTGTCGAAGTAGTAGCCATCCCCCGGTGCCAGCAGGTGAACCTGCTCGCCTACCGTGACTTCCACCTGACCCCGGATGACGATGCCGCACTCTTCCCCTTCGTGACTCAGCATGTCGTCACCGGTGTCGGCGCCCGGGGGCAGTATCTCCTGCATCATGCCGATGGCGCGGTTGGCGCGGCTGTGACCCACCAGACGGTAGCTGATGGGGTGGGTGCCGAGATCCGGCATGTCGTCCGCACGGAAGATCACCTCGGAATCCATCTCCGTCTCGTCGGTGAAGAAGCTGGCCAATGACATGGGGATGCCTTCCAGCACCTTGCGCAGGGAGGCCACCGAGGGGCTCACCTGATTTTTCTCGATCTGGGAGATAAAGCCGTTGGTCACACCGGAGCGTTTTGCCAGCTCGCGCTGGGAGAGGGCCGCCTTGGTGCGAACCGCCTTGAGGCGGTGACCGATATCCATCGATAGACACTCCTTGACTGTTTACTATTATTAAAATTGTGTTAAATATCTTATACCACCCCTGAGGGGTGACACCAAGCCGGGCGATAAAAGCCCTTTTTTATGGATTCAGGTGTTTAATTTAATAGGCATGAGCCGGGTGTTACTAAACGCCTTAAGGATGAGGTGACCATGAAACCTGTCAGCGACATCAATACCCCCGACATGTCCGCCTTCTGGATGCCGTTCACCGCCAACCAGCAGTTCAAGGCGGCGCCGCGCATCCTGAAGTCGGCAGAGGGGATGTATTATCACTCAGAGGATGGCCGCAAGATACTGGATGGCACTGCCGGACTCTGGTGTTGCAACGCAGGCCATGGTCGGCGCGAGATCGCCGAGGCGGTCTCCCAGCAGATCTCCCACCTCGATTTTGCCCCCACCTTCCAGATGGGCCACCCCCTGCCGTTCGAGCTGGCCAACCGGCTGGTGGAGATCGCCCCCAAGGGATTCGGTCACGTCTTCTATACCAACTCCGGATCGGAGTCCGTGGACACCGCGCTCAAGATTGCGCTGGCCTGGCAGCGGGCTCGCGGCCAGGGGACCCGTACCCGGCTCATCGGCCGCGAGCGCGGCTACCACGGGGTGGGTTTTGGCGGCATCTCGGTGGGGGGCATTCCCGGCAACCGCAAGTGGTTCGGCTCCCTGCTGACCGGGGTGGATCATCTGCCCCACACCCTCAATATAGGGAAAAATGCGTTCACCAAGGGATTGCCAGCAGAAGACCTCACCCTGGCCGATGAACTGGAGAAGATTGTCTTCCTGCACGACGCCAGCAACATCGCGGCGGTCATCGTCGAGCCCATCGCCGGCAGCACCGGGGTCATCATGCCCCCCAAGGGCTATCTCAAGCGGCTGCGGGAGATCTGTACCAAACACGGCATCCTGCTGATTTTTGACGAGGTGATCACCGGTTTCGGCCGCCTCGGCTCTCCCTTCGCCGCCCAGGAGTTCGACGTCATCCCCGACATGATCACCTGTGCCAAGGGGCTCACCAACGGCGCCATCCCCATGGGGGCCGTGCTGGTACAGAACCACATCTATGACGACATGATGGCGGCGGGCAAGGGGGCCATCGAGCTGTTCCACGGCTACACCTACTCCGGCCACCCGGTGGCGGCGGCGGCGGGTCTGGCGACCCTCGAGATCTACCGTAACGAAAATCTGCTGACCCGGGCGGCCGATCTGGCGGGCTACTGGGAGGAGGTGGCCCATTCCCTCAAGGGCTGCAAGCACGTGAAGGACGTGCGCAACTACGGCCTGGTGGCGGGCATCGAACTCGAATCCATGCCCGATGCACCGGGCAAGCGGGCCTACGAGGTGTTCGTGCGCTGTTTCGAGAAGGGGGCGCTTATCCGGGTGACCGGCGACATCATCGCCCTGTCGCCTCCCCTCATCATCGAGCGCAGCCAGATAGACGATCTCTTCACCCTGCTGCAGGACGCCCTGCAGGCCCAGGACTGACCCCCACATCACACAGGATGGCGCTCGTCCCGGGCGTCATCCCCCTGTGCTGCCCCGGCGCGGCGAGGGGAGGACGGATGACCCATCACGGAGGATTTATGAGTTACAGGATCGACAACTTCATCGACGGCGAGACGACCGAGAGTCGCAGCGAGCGTTTCGGTGCCATCTTCAATCCGGCCACCGGCCAGCAGCAGGGCTCCGTCGTTCTCAGCACGGCCGACGAGTGTGCCGAGGCGATTGCCTGCGCCGAGCGCGCCTTTGGGGAGTGGGCCCAGACCCCGCCGCTGGTGCGGGCCCGGGTGCTGTTTCGCTTCAAGGAGCTGATGGAGCAGCACAGGGACGAGCTGGCCCAGCTCATCAGCCGTGAGCACGGCAAGGTCTTCTCCGACGCCCAGGGGGAGCTGACCCGGGGGCTGGAGGTGGTGGAGTTTGCCTGCGGCATTCCCCATCTGCTCAAGGGGGAGCACTCCCTCAACGTGGGCCGCGGGGTGGACAGTCACTCCATGATGCAGCCGGTGGGGGTCTGCGCCGGCATCACCCCGTTCAACTTCCCTGCCATGGTGCCGCTCTGGATGTTCCCGGTGGCCCTGGCCTGCGGCAACACCTTTATCCTCAAGCCCTCGGAGAAGGATCCGTCCCTCTCCCTGCGCATGGCCGAACTGCTCAAGCAGGCGGGCCTGCCGGACGGGGTGCTCAACGTGGTCAACGGCGACAAGGAGGTGGTGGACGTGCTGCTGACCGACCCGCGGGTCGGTGCCGTGTCGTTTGTCGGCTCCACCCCCATCGCCCAGTACATCTATGCCACCGCCTCGGCCCACGGCAAGCGGGTGCAGGCCCTGGGCGGCGCCAAGAACCACATGGTGGTCATGCCGGATGCCAATCTGGATCAGGCGGTTTCCGCCCTGATGGGGGCCGCCTATGGCGCGGCGGGCGAGCGTTGCATGGCGATCTCGGTGGCCGTGGTGGTGGGTGACGAGACCGCCGATGCCCTGGTGGCGAAGCTCTCGCCCCTGGTGGCGGCCCTGCGGGTCGGCCCCGGTCTCGGTCAGAGTCCGGAGAACGAGATGGGGCCCCTCATCAGCCGGGAACACCTGGCCAAGGTGCGCGGCTACGTGGATCAGGGGGTGGCCGAGGGGGCCGAGCTGGTGGTGGATGGCCGGGGCCTGAGCCATGGCGAGGGCTACTTCATCGGGGGCAGCCTGTTCGATCGGGTCGGCCCCGAGATGCGCATCTACCGGGAGGAGATCTTCGGCCCCGTACTCGCCATCGTGCGGGCCCCGGACTACGAGACGGCCCTGCGCCTCATCAACGAACACGAGTACGGCAACGGCACCGCCATCTTCACCGGTGACGGAGATACCGCAAGGGACTTCACCACGCGGGTTCAGGTCGGTATGGTAGGGGTGAACGTTCCCATTCCGGTGCCCATGGCGTTTCACAGCTTTGGTGGCTGGAAACGGTCCATCTTCGGGCCGCTCAACATGCACGGGCCGGATGGGGTGCGCTTCTACACCCGGATGAAGACGGTGACCGCCCGCTGGCCCCAGAGCCTGCGCGCCGGCGCCGAGTTCTCCATGCCGACCATGAAGTGAGCCACCGGCTCGCTGCCATGGCTTTAATCTCTTGCCCCCGCAGGCCGCCGGTCTGCGG
The DNA here is from genome assembly GCF_040907855.1 of Aeromonas sp. s4. Taxonomy (NCBI): domain Bacteria; kingdom Pseudomonadati; phylum Pseudomonadota; class Gammaproteobacteria; order Aeromonadales; family Aeromonadaceae; genus Aeromonas; species Aeromonas sp. s4. The sequence continues at coordinate 18,691 of NZ_JBFOCP010000013.1, forward strand.
GGGCGCTTCTGTCAAGGAGTAACAGATGCGACTGGGTATTCTCGATTGTGACCGGCTGGACCCCGATTTGGTGGGGGATTTTGGTCCCGTTTACTCCGAGATGTTTATCAAGGGTTTCCGGGCGTTGGCCCCCGAGCTGGAATTTCGGGTCTGGTCCGCCCTCGACGGCGATCTGCCCCCGGATCTGACCGAATGCGATGCCTGGCTCATCACCGGCTCGCGTCACGATGCCTACAGTGACATCCCCTGGATCCTGGCGCTGCGCGACTGGATCCGCCGGGCCCACGATGCCAACGTCAAGCTGGCCGGGGTCTGCTTCGGCCATCAGGTGATCGCCCAGGCGCTGGGAGGGGAGGTGATGAAGTCCACCAAGGGGTGGGGGCTGGGGGTGTCGGTCCATGCCATGCAGACGACAAAACCCTGGATGGCGCCGGGGCTGGACACCATCCGCATCCTGGCAAGCCACCAGGATCAGGTGGAGCAGCTTCCGCCGGGGGCGACCCTGCTCGCGGGCAACGACTTCTGCCCCAACTTCATGTTCCTGCAGGGGGATCACATCGTCGCCATCCAGGGGCACCCGGAATTCTCGGTGGCGTACAACCGGGCCCTGATCGAGCGGCGACGGGACAGGCTGCCCGATGCACATTACCAGAGCAGTCTCTCTTCCCTGGAAGGGGAGGTGGATTCCGCCACCATGATGCAGTGGTTGCTGCAGTTCCTCGGCATCCTGCCGATCGGGGCCGACGCGCGCTGAACCCCGTTTGTCATATCCACCGCGCTGATGCTAGATTTTGTAACAAAATGAAGGATCAAGCGGCGATATGCCCAGTCCGGATGATACACTGGCCGCCATTTTTGGCGGCCTAGTCCATCGACGAGCGCCGCGTCAGTCTGTGAGGGGGCAACCTTGAAACTACAGCAGTTGAAGTATCTGATCGCGGTGCGGGACCACAATCTCAACGTCTCCGTTGCCTCCGATGCGCTCTATACCAGCCAGCCTGGGGTGAGCAAGCAGATCGGCTTGCTGGAGAGCGAGCTGGGGGTGCGCATCTTCGAGCGCCGCGGCAAGCACCTGCACCGGATCACCCCGGTGGGGGAGGAGATCATCAAGTGTGCCGAGGCCATGCTCAATATCGAGAGCAAGATCAAGGCCATCTCCCGGGAGTACCTGGATCCGACCGTGGGCACCCTCAACATCCACACCACCCACACCATCGCCCGCTACCTGCTGCCGAAAAGCGTCACCTACTTCACCAAAAAGTACCCCAAGATCTCGTTCCACCTGCATCCTGTGATGTCCGCCACCAAGGAACAGATCAGCAAGGGATACTCGGATTTTTCCATCGTGGCCCACGAGATAGGCTTCGACAAGGAGCTGATCGCGCTGCCCGCCTACCTCTGGACCCTTTCCCTGGTGGTGCCCCAGGAGCACCCCCTGGCCAAGGTGAAGAAGCCGACCCTGGAGCAGCTCTGCCAGTATCCCATCCTGAGCTACGAGAGCGGCGCCACCGGGCGTCAGGTGCAGGACAGGGTGTTCCAGGCGGCCGGCCTCACTCCCAACTACTACATGACGGTGATGGATGCCGGCGTCATCAAGCGCTACGTGGAGCTGGGCTTTGGCATCGGCATCATCTCCTCCCTGGTAGCCAACGATAGCGATGCCCCCGGCCTCGTGGCCATCAATCTGGAGCACCTGTTCGAGCCCTGCCCGGCCCAGATCTGCTTCAGCAAGAGCATCCTCTTGCAGAACTACATGTATGACTTCATCAGCTCCTTCTCCCCCCATCTCACCAAGGAGATGATCCAGAACGTGATGCAGCAGCCGACCCAGGCACGTATCGACGAGCTGTTGTCAGGGGTGGAGCTGCCCGTCTACTGATCCCGCTTCCGTTTCTGTGCCGGCACCCCGGGGTGTCGGCCTCCTCCCGCCGAGGTTTCCATGTCCCGCATCCTGCTGCTCGCCAATCTCAACTGTGATCATGTGCTCTCCCTGGCCGAGCCCCTGGTGGCGGGGGCGCGGCTGCAATACGTGGATCAGGGGCGCAGGCTCGGCGGCGGCGCCGCCAATACCGGCATCGGATTGGTGTGGGCGGGACACGAGGTGATCATCGCCTCCCGGGTCGGGCTGGACGACACCGGTGACTGGCTGCTGGAGCAGGCGGCCTCATACGGCCTGGATTGCAGCCATGTGGAACGCTTTGGCGGCGAGACCGGCGAGCTGCTGGTGCTGGTGGACGCCACCGGTGAGCGCACCATCCTCAGGCGCCCACGTCGTCCGGATCTGCCGGGGGATCTGCCGACCGAAGGGGTGGACTGCCTCTATGTGAACTATCCGGGCACCGCCATCGTGGGCTACATGCGCCAGATGCTCGCCAAGAGTTTCGTGGTGGCCCAGTATCCCAAGGGGGGGCAGGCCCGCCGCCCCTGCCACGTGCTGGTGGCCTCCCGCTCCGATCTCGGCGAGGTGAGTGACCCCTGGCAGCATGCCCGCCAGCTCGCGGGGGAGCAGCTTGAATGGCTGGTGCTGACCGAGGGCAAGGCGGGCGCCGTGGCCATTCACGGGGAGGAGCAGGTCAGGGTGGCGGCGCGACCGGTCTCCGTGGTGGATACCACGGGGGCGGGGGATGCCTTCGCGGGCGGTCTCATCCACGGTCTTGCGCGGGGCATGGCCATGGCCGATGCGCTGCAGTGCGCCGTGGACTGGGGCGCCTTCGCGGTGGCCTCCGAGAGCTCCATCCCCTCCCAGGCGCTGCGCAACTGGCTGAAGCAGCCCCACTGAACTCGCCGGACAACGGCTCCGGCGATGGCAGAGGAGGTGGGGGTTTGTCGACGGAAACCGCCAAAACCCCTCGCTGAGGCGGCAAGTTTGCGATCAATCAAAGAAAGTGTCGATTTATGTACATCTTCGTCGACACCCGCCCGGGCTGCTCTTACCCTTGTGACTTCACGACTCGGTCGAAGAAGCCCATCCCGTGCGCACGCATGTGCAGACCCCCTCTTTGGCCACCGGCTGTCGTCCTGATTTCTGGCTTGTAGTAAGAGGCAAGTGCGACCATGCAACTGACACGATTTACCGATTACGCCCTGCGTACCCTGACCTTCCTGGCCATCCAGCCCGGTGATCGCCTGTCGACCATCACGGAAGTGGCCGACACCTTCGCCATCTCCCGCAATCACGTGGTCAAGATAGTGCATCAGCTCGGCATCAAAGGTTACATCGAGACGGTGCGTGGCAAGCATGGGGGCATCCGCCTCGGCCGTGCCGCCGTCTCCATCAACCTGCGCGATGTGGTGATGGACATGGAGCACGTGCTCTGCCCGGTGGACTGCAAGCGCGAAAACTGCCGTCTCTCCGGGGGCTGCCGCATCCAGGGCATTCTACGCCGCGCCATGCACGCCTTCCTGGAGGTGCTGGGGGAGTACACTTTGGCGGATGCGGTGCGGGATCCCACTCGTCTGTGCCACCTTCTCGGTATAGAGCAGGATAATATCCTGACCATGGCATGATGCCACGGTGAATGACAGAGGGGCCTGCGGGCCCCTCTGTCATTGCCAGCGGTCAGAGCTGGGGCACAAGGGTGATGGCTCCGTGCAGACAGGCGAGGCCGCAAGCGCCGCAGCCATCGCAGGCGGCCATGTTGACGGTCACTCCCTCGCTGCCGACCTTGATCGCCTGCTGGGGGCAGGCATCTTCGCACAGCAGGCAGTAGTAGCCCTGACGGGCCTGGCAGCTCGCCTCTATCCTGACCCGGGTCTGCACCTGACGGCCGAGGCAGAGATCCAGTGCGCCCGTGGGGCAGGCTCTGGCGCAGCTGCCGCAATAGCTGCACTGGCCACAGGCGAGATCCAGCACTGGGGTACCGGCGATGGGGCTGCCGTCATATTCGGGGCGATCGGCGGGCTTGATGAGGCCGTTGGGACACGCCTTGAAGCAGTCGCCACAACGGGTGCAGAGGGTGAGGAACTGGGACTCGTCGATGGCCCAGGGCGGGCGTGCCTCATGGCAGACCACCTCGGGTCTGCGGGGGCTCCCCCATGCGTGTGCCAGCCAGCGACAGAAAAAATGCGTCATGCCCACCTCTATACCTATTAGGGGTTAATTTTATCCAGTTTTAGGCCGGCAAGCCAGAGAATAGCGGCGGGCAGGATCGCAAGCCGGGTTGCCCTTGTGTAAGCTAGGCGGGTCTTTTTGCGGGATTGAATGAACTCATGTGGCTATTTCTGTGGCGTGCTTCTCTGCTCTATGTCTTCCCCCTGCTGATGTGGGCCTACTGCCATCTCAAGGGTATCGAGTTCAGTGAACTGGATACCGGGGTCAACAGCCACAAGTGGGTGGTGCTGGCGGCCTATCTGCTCTATGTGCTGATCTGGTTGCTGCTCAACCGCTATCTCGAACTCTTCCTGCGCCAGCGGGGGCGCCGATGACTCCGCTGCTGACCTGGTGGCCTGCCATGCTGGCTGGCGGGCTGGCGCTGCTGTTCGGCTGGTGGTGGGGGCGACGCAGCGGCCGTGAAGAGGCGCTGCTGCTGGAGGAGCGTTATCAGGGGTTGCAGGATCGCTGGGACGCGCTGCAGGACGAGAAGATGCTGGCTCAGCAGAAGCTGGATCAGCAGCAGACCCTGCTGCTCAAGCTCACCGCCCGCCTCAAGGAGGCCGAGGCGACTCTGCGCAGCGAACGCATCGCCAGCGCCGAGAAGCTGCAGTTGCAGCAAGAGGCTGAGCAGCGCCTCGGCCAACAGTTCGAGAACCTCGCCAATCGTATCTTTGAACAAAATGCTGGAAACTTCCGCGAACTGAATCAGAACAGCATGGATCTCCTGCTGACTCCACTCAAGGAGCAGTTGGAGGGCTTTCGCCGCCAGGTGGGAGAGACCCACGCCCAGGAGACGGCCCAGCGCCACAACCTCAAGTTCGAGCTGGAGCGCCTTGCCGAGCTCAACGCCCGCATGACCGAAGAGGCGGCGGCGCTGACCCGGGCCCTCAAGGGCGACAGCAAGCAGCAGGGCAACTGGGGGGAGGTGGTGCTGGCGCGGATCCTCTCCGAGTGCGGCCTGCGCGAGGGGCATGAGTACCACACCCAGGTCAACATCGAGGTGGACAAGGGCAAGCGCTACCAGCCCGACGTCATCGTCCACCTGCCCCAGGAGAAGGACATCATCATCGACGCCAAGGTGTCGCTGACCGCCTATGAGCGCTGGTACAACGCCGCTGACGATCTGGAGAAGGCGGTGGCGCTCAAGGAGCACGTCGCCTCGGTGCGCAACCATATCCGCGAGCTGGGCCGCAAGGATTACCAGCAGTTGCCCGGGGTGCGCACCCTGGACTATGTGCTGATGTTCGTGGCGGTGGAGCCTGCCTTCCTCGCTGCCCTGGAAGCGGACCCTTCCCTGGTGCGCTACGGGCTGGAACACAACATCCTGCTGGTGAGCCCTACCAACCTGATGGTGGCGCTGCGCACCATAGAGAACCTGTGGCGCTACGAGCGGCAGAACCAGAACTCGCGCCAGATAGCGGAGCGGGCCGGTCGCCTCTACGAGAAGCTGCGGCTGTTCGTGGAGGAGATGCAGCAGATGGGGGGCAGCCTGCACAAGGCGCAGGAGAGCTACGACAAGGCGATGGGCCGGCTGGTCAACGGTCGTGGCAACCTGATCGCCCAGGCCGAGCGCTTTCGCGAGCTGGGGGTCGAGGTGACCAAGCCCTTGCCGGACGCGCTGGTGGACAGGGCGCTGGAGCGGGAGGAGTCGGCGGACTGAGGGGAGTCGTCATTCGCCGGGACAACGAAAAGGGCAGCCATTGGCTGCCCTTTTCGTTTCATGCAACAGCCTGGACGGCTGCTTATTGCTTCCAGAAGGAGGGGAAGAAGAGCACCGCCACCGTCAGGATCTCGAGGCGTCCCAGCAGCATGCCGAACGACAGTATCCACTTGGCCGCATCCGGCAGACTGGCGAAGTTGGTGCTGGGACCGATGACAGGCCCCATGCCCGGGCCCACGTTGGCCACGGCGGTGATGGAGCCCGAGATGGCGGTCAGGGGGTCCAGCCCGATGGCGGCGAGCAGGGCGGCGATCAGCAGGATAATGGCGAAGTAGACCAGCACGAAGGAGATCAGGGAGCGGATGATGGCGTCGTTGACCGGACGGCCGTTGTACTTCTGGGGAAACACGGCGGAGGGGTGCATCAGCTGGCGCATCTGTTTCTTGAACAGGGCGAAGGCCACCTGGACCCGAAAGATCTTGAGCCCGCCCGAGGTGGAGCCGGAGCAGGCGCCGAGTGCCAGCAGGATGATGAAGATAATGGTGGTGAGCGGGCCCCAGGTGCCGAAGTCGCCGAGTCCGAAACCCGTGGTGGTGAGCACGGAGACGATATTGAAGCTGCTGATGCGCAAGGCATCCATGAAGCCGTAGATGTCTCTCACCCAGAGATAGAAGGTGACGACCAGGGTCACCCAGACGATCAGCCAGAAGAAGCCCTGCACCTGGGCATCCTTGAACAGGCTGTTGTCACGGCGGGAGAGAGCCTGCACATAGAGCAGGAAGGGCAGGCCGCCGAGGAACATGAAGAGGGTGCCTATCCAGTGCGCCGCGTGGGAGAAGTGGGACATGGATTGATCGGAGGTGGAGTAGCCGCCGGTGCTGAGGGTTGTCATGGCGTGGTTGACCGCTTCGAACAGGTTCATGCCACTCACCCAGTAGGCGAGGAAGCAGAGCATGGAGAGTACCAGATAGACCAGCACTATGTTGTTGGCCACCGTTTTGGCGCGGGGGGCGCTCTTGTCGGACCAATCCGAGCTCTCGGTCTGGAACAGCTTCATGCCTCCGACGTTGAGGTAGGGCAGCACCGCCACCGCCATCACGATGAAGCCGACTCCGCCCAGCCACTGCAGGATGGATCGCCACAGCAGGATGCTGTGGGCCATGCCGTCGAGCCCCGACAGCACGGTGGATCCCGTGGTGGTGACCCCCGACATGGTCTCGAAGTAGGCGTCGGCAAAGTCGATATGGGTGATGAAGACGAAGGGCAGGGCCCCGAAGACGCAGGCGACCACCCAGACCGAGGTGGTGAGCAGGAACATTTCCCGCACGCCGAGGTGAAACTCTGCCTTGCGACCGTAATGGAGGCAGAGCAGGGCGGCACCATGGGTGATCAAGACCGACTTGAGAAATTCGACGAAACCTTCCGAACCGGTCAGCAGGGCCAGCAGGGTGGGCAGCCACATGAAGAGCGCCAGCTTGGAGAGTACCAGCCCGAGCGTGAAGACGATGGGATGCAGCTTGATCATGCAAGATAACCTGGTCGTTGATTGAAAAAAGACCCGGACCTTTCCTGAGAAAAAGGGCCGGGTCCGGATACCGTTGCCAGAGACATGGCCGGCTTACAGGAAGAAGGGACTGGGCTGGAACAGACGCTCCACTTCCGGGATGTACTTCTTGTCCACCAGGAACATCACCACGTGGTCATCCTGCTGTATCTGGGTGCGATCGTGGGCGATCAGCACCTCGTCACCGCGCACCACTGCGCCTATGGTGGTGCCCGGGGGCAGCTTGAGCTCGCCCACCGTCTTGCCCACCACCTTGGAGGTGTTCTCGTCCCCGTGGGCGATCGCCTCGATGGCTTCGGCCGCCCCGCGGCGCAGGCTGTAGACGTTGGCGATGTCGGCACGGCGCACATGGGTCAGCAGGGCCGAGATGGTGGCCTGCTGGGGGGAAATGGCGATGTCGATGGAGCCGCCCTGTACCAGGTCCACGTAGGCGCCGCGCTGGATCAGGACCATGGTCTTCTTGGCCCCCATCTTCTTGGCGAGCAGGGCCGACATGATGTTGGCCTCATCCTCGTTGGTGACCGCGATGAAGACGTCGATCTGGTCGATGTGCTCCTCCGCCAGCAGCTCCTGATCCGCCGCATCGCCGCAGAAGACGATGGTGTGTTCCAGGTGTTCTGAGAGCTGCTCCGCCCGCTTCTGGTTGCGCTCGATGAGCTTGACGCTGTAGCGCTTCTCTAGCTGGCGGGCAAGGCCGGCGCCGATGTTGCCGCCGCCGACGATCATGATGCGCCGGTAGGGGCTCTCGAGGCGTTGCAGCTCCGACATCACGGCGCGGATATGGCCCGCCGCAGCCACGAAGAACACCTCGTCATCGGCTTCGATGATGGTGGTGCCCTGGGGGCGGATGGAGCGCCCCTGGCGGAAGATGGCGGCGACCCGGGTTTCGATGTTGGGCATGTGTTCCCGCAGAGTGGAGAGCGCATTGCCCACCAGGGGGCCGCCGTAATAGGCCTTGACCGCCACCAGGCCCACCTTGCCGTCGGCAAAATCCACCACCTGCAACGCCCCCGGATACTCGATCAGGCGACGCACGTAGTCGGTCACCAACTGCTCGGGGGCGATCAGGTGGTCCACGGGGACGGATTCTGGCAGGAACAGGCGATCCCGCTCCACCAGATAGGCGGGGGACCGAATGCGCGCCACCTTGTTCGGGGTGTTGAACAGGGAGTAGGCGACCTGGCAGGCGACCATGTTGGTCTCGTCGCTGTTGGTGACGGCGACCAGCATGTCGGCATCCTGGGCGCCGGCTTCGCGCAGCACCCTGGGATGGGCGCCGTGGCCGTTCACCACCCGCAGGTCGAATTTGTCCTGCAGTTCGCGCAGGCGCTCGCTGTCGGTGTCGACGATGGTGATGTCGTTGTTCTCGCCGGCGAGATTTTCGGCCAGGGTGCCACCCACCTGACCTGCGCCCAGAATGATGATTTTCATAAGGCCATCTTACTCAAGGTTGTTGCTTCGTAATGAGGCGGCCCGTCACCGGGCCTGCCATCCGCCGGTTCGGCCTACAGCTTGATGAGCTTGGCATAGTAGAAGCCGTCCATCTCCGCCTCTCCGGGCAGGAACTGGCGACCCGGACAGGCCGGGGTGTCTTCTGCATGCAACGGCACCAGGCGGGCATCCGGGGTATCTGCCAGGAAGGCGCGGATCTGCTCCCGGTTCTCTTCCGGCAACACGGAGCAGGTGGCGTAGAGCAGGGTGCCGCCGTGCTTCAGCTTGCCCCAGAGGGCATCGAGAATGCGGCGTTGCAGCTCGGCCAGCTCGCGGATGTCCTGATCCCGGCGCAACCACTTGATGTCGGGGTGACGACGGATGACGCCGGTGGCGGAGCAGGGGGCATCCAGCAGGATGCGGTCGAACTGCCCCTGTGGCCACCACAGATCCGGCGTGCTGGCATCACCGTGGATCACTTGGGCCTGAAGGCCGATGCGATCCAGGTTCTCCTGCACCCGCTTGAGGCGGTTGTCGTCGGCGTCGACGGCAACCACGCCGGCAAGGGCCGGCTGGCGTTCCAGCAAATGGGCGGTTTTGCCGCCGGGGGCGGCGCAGGCGTCCAGCACCCACTCGCCTGGCTGGGGATCGAGCAGGGCGGCGGCCTGCTGGGCGGCACCGTCCTGCACCGAGCAGTCACCCTGCTCGAAGCCGGGCAGCTTTGTCACGTCGCAGGGGCGCTCCAGCAGGATGCAATCTTCCCCTTCCACACCGGCCATGGCCGGGATGCCCGCCTCGCTCATGCGGGCCAGCATGGCCTCGCGGCTCTGGCGCTGGCTGTTGTTGCGGATCCACATGGGCGGGCGCTGGTTGTTGGCCTCCATGATGAACTCCCAGTCATCGGGATAGGCCTGGCGCAGGCGCTTGGTGAGCCATTCGGGGTGGCCGAGGCGGACGCTGGGAACGCGGTCGATGCGCAGCAGGATCACTTCGGCGCTGCGCTGGAAGTTGCGCAGTACGCCGTTGATGAGGCCGCGCAGGGAAGAGCCCTTGAGCAGCTTGACGGCGTTGACGGTCTCGGCCACGGCGGCGTGAGCCGGAATGCGGGTATAGATGAGCTGGTAGAGGCCGACCAGGATGAGGTAGTGGAAGATGCGGCTCTTGTTCTTGAGCGGCTTGTCCATCATCTCGCTGACCGCCGCATCGAGGCGGGGCAGCCAGCGCAGGGTGCCGTAGCAGAGTTCTTGCAGGAGGGCGCGATCGCGAGGGGCGACCTTCTCCTGGGCAGCAGGCAGAACGGCGGAGAGAGATTGACCCTGATCCAGCACCTGTTGAATGACGAGAGCAGCCTGTGCGCGTGTTTTCATAGCGTTACCTTAGATGCACAAGTCGGGGCCAGGGCCCCGCTTGTGTCAATTCAATCCAGATCAAATCAGTTGCGTGCCAGGTTCAAACCAGTCGCGGCGAGAGTTGAGCAGATCCGAAACGGACATGGCCTTCTTGCCGGGAGGTTGCAGGGTCAGCAGGCGCAGCACGCCCTGACCGGTGGCAACCTCGATCCCCTGCTTGTCGGCCTTGAGCAGGGTGCCGGCTGCCTGGCCGTGCGCCTTGGGAAGGACTTCGGCCTGCCACACCTTGACGGTCTGTCCGGCGACCTCGAACCAGCTGATGGGCCAAGGGTTGAAGGCGCGGATGCAGCGTTCGATGGCAACGGCGTCCATCGACCAGTCGATGCGGGCCTCTTCCTTGGAGAGCTTCTCGGCGTAGTTGGCCAGCGCATCGTCCTGGGGCTCGGCGGCGGTGTCGCCGGCAGCCATGGCGTCCAGGGTATCGACCAGTGCCTGCGGGCCCAGACCGGCCAGCTTGTCATAGAGGCTGGCAGAGGTCTCATCACTGGCGATGGGGCAGGTTACCTTGCGGATCATGGCGCCGGTATCCAGCCCCACATCCATCTGCATGATGGTGACGCCGGTTTCGGCATCCCCCGCCCAGATGGAGCGTTGAATCGGGGCGGCACCGCGCCAGCGCGGCAGCAGGGAGCCGTGCACGTTGATGCAACCCAGACGCGGCGTATCGAGCACCGCCTTGGGGAGGATGAGGCCATAAGCCACGACGACCATCAGATCGGCACCCAGAGCGGCCAGTTCGGCTTGCGCCGCTTCATTGCGCAGGGAGGCAGGTTGATAGACCGGCAGATCGTGGGCCAGCGCCAGCTCCTTGACCGGGCTGGCAGTGAGCTTCTGGCCGCGACCGGCGGGCTTGTCCGGTTGGGTATAAACGGCGACGACCTCGTGGCCGGAAGACAACAACGCCGCCAGATGACGGGCGGCGAAGTCGGGGGTACCGGCAAAAATCAGTTTCAGCTTGTTCAATGGAGCGGATCCTCAGAGGACTTTGCGATCTTCACGGGCCATCTTTTCCAGCTTCTGACGAATGCGCTGGCGCTTGAGCGGGGACAAGTAATCCACAAACAGCTTGCCGACCAGATGATCCATCTCATGTTGTATGCAGATGGCGAGCAGATCGTCCGCTTCCAGCTCGAAGGTGTTGCCGTGGCGATCTTGCGCCCTGACCTTGACCCACTCGGCGCGCGGAACCAGAGCACGGTTGCCGGGCACGGAGAGGCAGCCCTCTTCGATGCCGGTGCTGCCGGACTGCTCCAGGATCTCCGGGTTGATCAACACCAGCTGTTCTTCGCGGTTCTCGGAGACATCGATGACGATGATGCGCTGATGAATGTCGACCTGGGTCGCAGCCAGGCCGATGCCTTCCTCCGCGTACATGGTTTCGAACATATCATCTACAATGTGTTGTAACTCGGGTGTAAAGGCTTCGACAGGGGCCGCGACTGTGCGCAGACGCTCATCGGGGAAACGCAATACATCTAGAATGGCCATAATTTTTTCTTTAGTTTCATATAAACGCAGTCAATATTGACGTAATTCTAGTCATTTACGCCGACAAAAAACAGCAACACTTTGCGTGCAGAAGTAACAGGGAGTGTTATGTATCTGAAGCAAATCGTCGTCGCCTGCCTGGCGACAGCCCTGGCCGGTGGCGCCATGGCACAGCAGTTGACGCTCAAATCCGGTTACCCCGAGACTTATGTGGTGCAAAAAGGGGACACCCTCTGGGATATCTCGGGCCAGTATCTGGCCGAACCCTGGCTCTGGCCACGCCTCTGGAACATCAATCCGCAGATCGCCAATCCTCACTGGATCTATCCCGGTGACGTGCTGCACCTGAGCTGGGTCAATGGTGAGCCTCGGCTCGGCAAAGCCAGTCAGGGGGGCAAGCAGGTCATCCGTCTCTCGCCCAAGAACCGCTATGAAAACAAGGCCAATCCCATACCGACCCTGCCTCTGAGCGAGATAGCGCCCTTCCTGCAGACCGACCACATTCTGGCCAACAGCCAGCAGAGCAAGGACCTGCCCTATGTGCTCGGCAACAATGACAAGCATGTCGGGATGCTGGAGGGCGACATTCTCTATGTGAAAGGAGCCCTGAACCCGGGCCAGAGTTATGGCCTCTATCGCCCGGGGGTGGCATACAAGGACAAGCATACTGGCGAGTCGCTCGGTCAGGAGGCGATTTTTGTCGGCACGGTGCGGGCAGAGGAGTACCTTGCCCACGACACCACCAAAGTGACGCTGACCCATAACCGGCGTGAGGTGTATCAGGGTGACAAGGTGATGCCGCTGCCGCCGCAGGAGAGCATTTCTGCCGTGTTCATGCCAAAGGCGGCACCCTCCATTTCCCCCGGCTATGTGATCGAGCTGCCGAGCAAGGTACATGGTGGGGGCAAATTTGATGTGGTACTCATCAACAAGGGGGAGCGTGATCAGGTGGCCCCGGGCGATGTGCTCGAGATCCTGCGCCCGGGAGCCGAGATGGTGGACAAGAATGGCAAGGTGTCATACCGGGAATATTCATCCGTCTATGACAAGGCGTTCTATTCTGCCGGCAAGTCATCGCTGCCTGCCGAGGCCGTTGCCAGAGTCATGCTGTTCAAGGTCTACGACAAATTGAGTTACGGTCTTATCCTGCAGAGCCAGGATCTGGTCGGCTCTGGTTATCAGGTCAGTAATTTCTGACGTGTCCTTGCCACTGGAGCGGTTGTCGCTATGGCTGACGCTGGATGCCGTTACAGGCATAGGCCCGGTCACCGCCGCTCGCCTGTTGGCTCATGTGGGTGGTGACATCACAACTCTGTTTGACTCAGACGATGGCGCCCTCCGAGCTCTTGGTCTGCAGAGTGTCCAGATTCAGCAGATGAGATGGCCTCTTCCTGTCGTGGAGCAGGGATTGAGCTGGGCCGCCGAGTCCGGCAATCACCTCCTCTGTCCCGATGACCCCGCATATCCTGCCCTGCTCAAAGAGATTCCCGGCGCCCCGCTCTTGCTCTACTGCCGCGGGAACGTCTCATCCCTCTCCTTGCCACAGTTGGCGATGGTGGGTACCCGCCACCCCACCTATGCCGGCAAAGACAATGCGACACGCTTGTGTGCCGAGTTGGTGGACTGTGGTCTGGCGATCACCTCCGGCCTCGCGCTGGGCATCGATGGCGTCTGCCATCAGCAGGCGCTGGCATCGGGCGGAATCACCCTGGCGGTGCTGGGATCCGGTCTGGATTGTCTCTACCCCAAGCGTCATCAGGGGTTGGCGATGCAGATCCTCGAGCAGGAAGGTCTGCTTGTCTCCGAGTTGGCGCCCCAGCAAGGCCCCCTGGCTGAACACTTCCCTCGCCGCAACCGTATCATCAGTGGTCTGTCGCTGGGGACACTGGTGGTGGAAGCGGCAGAACAGAGTGGTTCGCTCATCACGGCCCGTTATGCGCTGGAGCAGGGCCGCGAGGTCTTTGCCGTTCCCGGCGCCCCGCAAAATGCACAGGCAGCAGGCTGCAACCGTCTGCTTCAACAGGGTGCCAAGCTGGTCTTGAATGTCGCCGATATCCTGGAAGAGTTTCCAAGGCTGGTCTTGCCCCCCGGACCAGTCAACGGTTCTTCCGAGGCGCAGTATAATAGCGAATTGCCTTATGCCGATTTGTTGGATAACGTAGATTATGAGACCACGAGCGTGGATACCGTTGCCGAACGGGCCCGGCTTCCTGTCGATGTCGTACTGGGCAGGTTGGTAGAGCTGGAGCTGGTTGGTGCAGTGATGGCGGTAGCCGGTGGATACGTCAGAGCGAGGAGGGCGAATCATGTTTGATGTATTGATGTACCTTTTCGAGACCTACATCCACAGCGATGCAGATGTGATGGTCGAGCAGGATGAACTCACCGACGAACTGAGCCGGGCCGGTTTCGACAAGGACGAGATCGAGAAAGCGCTCAACTGGCTGGAGCGACTGGCCAACCTGCACGACAGCGAGCGGGAAGTCTATGTCACCGCAAGCCAGCAGGGCTCTATGCGGATCTATGCGCCGCAGGAGCTGGTTCGCCTCAGTACTGAATGTCGCGGTTTCCTGCTGTTCCTGGAGCAGGCGCAAGTGCTGAATGCCGAAACCCGTGAAATCTGCATCGAACGGTTGCTCGAGCTGGACAAGCCGGACATCGAGCTGGACGATCTGAAGTGGGTCGTCATGATGGTGCTGTTCAATGTGCCAGGCAGTGAAAACGCCTACCAGCAGATGGAAGAGCTGGTGTTTGACGAGTCGGACGGCGTCATCCACTGACAGCCCGGTGCCGCGCTGGTAGAATTCAGGCCATCTGGATTTCAAGGCGCGGCCCATGTCAAAGATCGATCACCACCTCTTCTCTGCCCACGAACATGCCTTCGAGCGCGAGCCGTGCCCGCAGTGTGGTGCTGAACTGGTGATCCGCCAGGGCAAGCACGGTCCCTTCCTTGGTTGTTCAGCCTATCCCGCTTGCGATTACATTCGCTCCCTCACCCCCTCTGGCCGCGATATAGAGAAAGTGCTCGAGGGGTCGTCCTGTCCGGATTGTGGCCATCCACTGGCCATCAAGAAGGGTCGTTACGGTCTGTTTGTGGGATGTACCCAGTACCCGGCCTGTCAGCATATCGAATCCCTTCAGGAGAGTGACGATACCCAAATCCTCTGCCCGGAGTGTGGCAAAGGTCATCTGGTGAGCCGCACGTCCCGTTATGGCAAACAGTTCTACTCGTGTGACGCCTATCCTCACTGTAAGTATGTGGTGAATGACAAGCCGGTTCCCATACCCTGTCCCGAGTGTGGCTGGGGCATCATGATCGAGAAGAAGGTGCGGGGAAACCTGCGCTGGGTCTGCCCGCAAAAGAAATGCTCCCACCAGATTGAGCGGGTATAATCTCGCCGCCCATGATCAGGCAGGCGGATTGCTGGTCAGCGTGAGGTTGTGAGCTGATGCACATCGCCCAACTTGCCCTGATCCTGACCTGATCGCCATCTCAAGCTCCCTGCGGTTGCTCGGTTCACTGATGCACTCAAGCGTCTGAACCGAAATGCATGACTGAAGAGGAGCAGGGATATAGCCCATATCGCAGCAGTGATGGCCCCGATGCCGTCATGTCGGTTCAACATACAATCCAGTGATGAGAGGCGGCAGCGTGGCTGTCGCATGTGCTTATGCCAAATGAATTTGAACAAGCGATTGCCGCCCTTCAAGGAGAAGGGGTTATCGCCTATGCCACTGAAGCCGTGTTTGGTCTGGGGTGTGATCCTGATTCCGAAGCCGCCGTGCAGCGGCTGCTGGCCATCAAGCAGCGGCCGGTGGAGAAGGGATTGATCCTGATCGCGGCAGATCTGGCGCAATTGCAGGACTACATCGACCTGAGCCAGCTCAGCGATGAGCAGCTTGCTCGCGTGCAGGCGAGCTGGCCTGGTCCCTTCACCTGGATCATGCCCGCTCGCGCGACGACGCCGTCCTGGTTGACCGGTCAGTTCGAGACTCTGGCGGTGCGGGTCACAGGCCATCCCCAGGTGCAAGGGCTTTGCCGGGCATTTGGCAAACCGCTGGTGTCCACCAGTGCCAATCTCACCGGTGAGGAACCCGCTCGCCGGGTGGCTGATATTGGCGATCTGCTGGCAAGCCAGCTGGCTTACATTCTGCCCGGCGAAGTCGGGGGGCAAGCCAACCCGTCCGAAATCAAGGACGCCCGCACCGGGGCCATCATTCGCCCATCCTGAGTTGGGCACGGCCCTGTTTCATGCAGGTTGTGCGATGAGGTCATGACAATACGAGAAGTGCAGGCAGTGCATGCATGATGCCTGTCTGACAGGAGATAAAATGAGCAAACCGGATGTGGCCCAGGTAAAAGCCTTCCTGCTGCAATTGCAGGATGATATCTGCCGTGGCCTGGAGCAGGCCGATGGATGCGGGCGCTTTGTGGAAGATGCCTGGAGTCGCGAAGGTGGTGGTGGCGGTAGAACACGGGTGCTGCGCCAGGGGGCGGTGATCGAGCAAGGTGGGGTCAACTTCTCCCATGTCTATGGCGATGCCATGCCGGCATCCGCGACCGCACATCGTCCCGAACTGGCTGGCCGCAGGTTTGAGGCCATGGGGGTGTCGCTGGTGATCCACCCGCATAATCCCTATGTACCGACCAGCCATGCGAATGTGCGGTTCTTCATCGCCGAGAAAGAGGGGGAGGAGCCGATCTGGTGGTTTGGTGGCGGCTTCGACCTGACGCCCTTCTATCCGTTCGAAGAGGACGTGAGGCATTGGCATCAGGTCTCCCATGAGCTCTGTCAGCCGTTCGGCACCGACATTTATCCCGAGTTCAAATCCTGGTGCGATCGTTACTTCTTCCTCAAGCATCGGGGCGAGACGCGCGGGGTGGGTGGTCTTTTCTTCGATGACCTGAACCGCTGGCCCTTTGCCGACTGCTTTGCCTTCATGCGTGCAGTGGGTGAGGGTTACCTAGCGGCCTACTTGCCGATTGTCGAGCGACGCAAGGAGCTTGCTTATGGGGAGCGGGAACGGGCGTTCCAGCTTTATCGCCGTGGCCGTTACGTGGAGTTCAATCTGGTCTACGACCGCGGGACCCTGTTCGGACTGCAGACGGGGGGGCGCACCGAATCCATCCTGATGTCGATGCCGCCGCTGGCGCGCTGGGAGTACGACTGGCAGCCGGAGGCTGGCAGCCCGGAGGCATTGCTCTACAGCGACTACCTCAAACCGCGCGAGTGGTTGTGACCAGAGGGGCCATGATGGCCTCTTCTTATTGGCCGATATTCGGCTTGTTCCTTCATGAGAAAACCCGTTAAATCGGGATATTGCTCTCAAAAGGAACGCCTTGATGGATCGTTATTTGGTTTTTGGCCACCCCGTGCGCCACAGCAAATCTCCCTTCATTCATACCCTGTTTGCCAGGCAGACCCAGCAAGCGCTGGAGTATGGTCTGGCAGAACCTGCTGTCGATGAGTTTGCCAGCGCTCTGAACCACTTCTTCGCCGAAGGAGGGAAGGGGTGCAACGTGACCGTACCTTTCAAGGAGCAAGCCTTCGGGCTGGTGGAGCGGCTGAGCCCCAGGGCCAAGCGGGCGGGAGCGGTCAACACCATCAAACTGACTGAAGATGGTGTGCTGCTGGGTGACAATACCGACGGCGCCGGGCTGGTCGCCGATCTCAAGGCTCACGGAGTGAACCTTGCCGGTAGCAGGATCCTGCTTCTGGGGGCCGGTGGCGCAGCTCGTGGCGCCCTGGCCCCCCTGCTGGTGGAAGCGCCGGGCGAGATCGTCGTGGTCAACCGTACCCATGCCAAGGCGGAACAGCTGGCTGTGGAGTTCAGGGATCTGGGCAGCATCACTGCTCAACCCTATGAACAGCTGGTGGGGCCGTTCGATCTCATCATCAATTCCACCTCAGCGAGTCTGCAAGGAGAGTTGCCACCTTTGGCGCCAACCCTCATCCACCCGGACATCGCGATCTACGACATGATGTATGGCGCAACGGACACAGCCTTCATCGGCTGGGCCAAACAACATGGCGCGCGCCATACCATGGATGGATTGGGCATGCTGGTCGAGCAGGCTGCTGAGGCCTTTACCGTATGGCGAGGGATCCGGCCCGGCACCAAGCAGGTATTGAGAGAGTTGCAGCGCAATCTGGGCGTCGTGTGAACCAGCTTGTGCGTTCTATTGGGCTGTCGGCAGGTCTGATGTAGAGATTCTGCATCTCTGGATAAGGGCTCCCTCGTGATGCGGCACGGCACGTGTGATGTGAAACGGTCGTTCTGCGGTGGGTGTGTGGCAGAACAGGTGCCATTTTTATAAAACCATTGCATAACAATAAGTTACTTTTACTTTGCCGTCACTCGCAGAATTTTTTTGAGTTTTTTCTCAAAGCAGCGGAACTTCTGTAACGGACTGCTGACTAACTGGATAGTTGAGGAAGTGCTAGCTAGTCACCTTTATAACTCCCCGGTATTCGTACTGGGGATTTTTTTATCTGCATGAAAATTATGAATATTTTTTCTTTTTCCTACCATTGAAACTAAATTACATAAATTACTTTCACTTTCTGCTGCTTTGCTGTACAGTTGTCGGCGTAGGGTACAGAGGTAAGATGTTCTATCTTTCAGACCTTTTATTTCACGTAATTGAATGTGGCTGAATAGCAGCCCCGATGAGTCATCGTCGGGGCGTTTTTTTATGAGTAACATTTAGAGTAAATGCTTTAATTGTTGCCGTTCTTTGTTAGAATGAAGGCGTTTCTTGAGGAAAACCAATCGTCTTTGTTCTCGAGAGCTCGCTTTTTCCCAAATTTTTGAACTCATTTCTTCAGGCCGGTTTGCAATGACAAGACCGGCCTCATTTTTATCCCTATATTGCCTCATCGTGTAATTAAATTTCAGTTTCGTTTGTGACAGCCTTCAAGTCTGATTTTTTACTCGATATTCATGAAAACGGTATCAGGTTGATGATTAGTTAATTCTTTTCGCGTCTAAACATGCTATCAGTATGATTTAAATATATTTTTTGAGGTTTTTCTTCAGAGGTGGCGAAGGCGGGGAGGGAGGGCTCGGAGATGGGGGGATCATGAAAGCCTTTCAATCAGCGGAGGTCCAACTCCGCCAATTGCAGCCAGGGAGAGGAGTCGTTTACTCCTCGTTCTGATGATCTTCGTCGTCTGCCTGGGCGTTGTCTGCTTCGGACAGGTACCAGCCGCTCAGGGTCTGGGCCAGCTTCTCGACGCCGATATTGGTCAGAGAAGAGAATGCTTCAACCTGGATCTGCGGGCCCAGTTCAGCCACCGCCTGACGAACCTTGATCACCTGGTTGTTGCGGGGCCCCGGGCTTAACTTGTCCGCCTTGGTCAGCAACAGCATCACCGGCAGTTCACGGTGTGAACTCCATTCCAGCATGTTCATGTCGGTTTCCTTGAGCGGATGGCGGATGTCCATCAGGATCACCAGCCCTTTCAGGGACTCCCGTCGTTGCAGGTATTCAGCCAGTGACTTTTGCCACTTGAGCTTCATTTCCAGCGGAACCTGGGCATATCCATAGCCGGGCAAGTCGACCAGGCGTTTGCCCGGTTCCAGCTCAAACAGGTTGATCAGCTGAGTACGGCCAGGGGTCTTACTGGTACGTGCCAGGTTCTTGTGTTTGGTCAAGGTATTCAATGCAGACGATTTGCCAGCGTTGGAACGACCGGCAAACGCAATCTCGACACCCCCATCATTTGGCAGGTGGCGGATGTCGGGTGCGCTGGTCACAAAATGCACCTTATTGAAATTCAGAGTTTGTGTATCCAACGTAAATTCCCCATAGAGATAGAGGGTTATAGAGTTACTTTTTTGTGAAATAGTGTAAAATGGCGTCGCTTGAACGCGTTTATTTTAACATGCCTTCAGCGGCATGGGATCTGGAAGCCTAATAACGAGAAAGTTGGAACGCCATGAAGAACCTAGTCATTACACTTGCTCTGATGGTTGGCGTAACTGGGATGGCACAAGCCAAGGGCGATGCCGCTGCGGGACAAACCAAGGCTGCCGTCTGTGCGGCCTGTCATGGACCGGACGGCAACAGCCCAGTCGACATGTATCCCAAGATTGCTGGTCAGCACGCATCATATATCAAAAAACAATTAGTTGAACTGAAGGCTGCAGCTTCTGGCCAAACTGGTCGGGTTGCGCCCGTCATGGGACCCATGGCGTTGCCGTTGTCCGAGCAGGATATGGACGATCTTGCCGCCTATTTCTCCAGCCAGAAGGTGACGCCGGTTGCCGTGCCCGATGAGGTGGTTGCCGCAGGCAAGGCGCTTTATATGGGGGGAGACATGGAGCGAGGCCTGGCCGCCTGTACCGCCTGTCATGGCCCACGGGGTTCCGGCGTCGAGCAAGCGAAGTACCCCAGCCTGTCAGGGCAGCATCCCGCCTATATCAAGGCCCAGCTCACCGCTTTTCGTTCGGCGACCCGCGACAACGATCCCAATGGCATGATGCGGGATGTGGCCAAGAAGCTGACGGATCAGGACATCGAGGCGCTCTCCAAGTATGTGGCGGGGCTTCACTGATATAGCCTGTTAGTTATCTTGTTGAAAAGAACAGGGAACCATTGTGTTCCCTGTTCTTTTTTGAGGTTGTAGCGATCGCCCGTAAACAGCCTGCATTGCTGTAAGAGATCTTCTATATACGGGGCTGGTCGTGTCTGAAAGATTGCTCACATATATTTTTTTATGTTTTGTTTTTCAATGAATTAAGAAATATAACATCACTTTGTACCAGTTCGAAATGTGCTTTGGTTGATTGAGTCATCCAGCGAAGAAGTTACAGTAGGCAATCAGGATTGGCCGGAGAGAGGGTGCAAGACCCGTCTTCGGTTTGACAGGATGTCGGCTCGGAGCATGCGATGAGCAATAGATGCAAAAAGCCAGGATGGTGACCGCCAGGGATGAGCGGGGCTGCGGGAGGCAACCACCCCGATGGGAGGCAGGATGTCGCCGGTTTGGGTTAGACAAACAAACACACGCACACTCAGGACTGGTCAATAAGGATCAGGATGATCCAACGAAATGATGCGCCGTGGTTCGCCCAGGGATAAGGCGATTGGCTACCAGGGAATGGCACTCGCATGATGGAAAAAGGCAGCTTCGGCTGCCTTTTTTCTATTGGGTCATTAACCCGCCAAGACATTCTGTGTCAAAATACCAGCAACATGCCCAGAGGATGCCGATCCTGCGGTGTTCAGCGGCCCAAAGTGGTCGAATTGGTGCGGGATCCCACTCTTGTTCCATATTTACTGTTCCCCGCTTCAGCATCCTCCCCGGACGACACGCTCCGGGGGTTTCCATTCAGTTATTTGTCGGAGTCATTCATGTCGGCCAAACAACCCAACCGCAAGCCTACCGGCAAGCGCAAAGAATCAGATGCCAGTGCCCAGGAAGGTCGTGAGCGCAAGCGCGCCGCCAAGCGCAAGGGCCTGAAGGCGGGCTCCCGCCAACAGGTCGAGCAGGCGGGCAAAAAGAGCGGCTCCAAGCAGGCCAAGGATCCACGCATCGGCTCTCGCAAGCCCATCGCGCTGATTGCCGACGAGAAGGGCAGCAAGCCGGTGGCGACCAAGCCTGCGAAAGAGAAGCGGGTGGTGATGACCCCCGAGCAGGAGCTGGCGTCCATCGAGAATGATGATCGCCTCAATGCCTTGCTGGATCGTCTGGATGCCGGTGAAACCCTGGAGGCCGCAGAGCAGGCATGGGTCGATCAGCGGGTTGACCGTTATCAGGAGCTGATGGACGAGCTCGGTATCATCGACAACGACGATGACGAAGATGGCGACATGGATTTTGATGATGCCGATTTTGACGAGCCGAGTCAGCCTGCCTCCGAAGAGGAGCTGTGGGAGCGTTTCTCTCAGGCAGACTACCAGCCTGAAGCCAAACCCGAGCCGAAGAAAAAGTGATGAGTGGATGGATGCTGGCCGCCCTGTTGGGTGGCCTGATTTTGCTGGGGCTGGCCGTCTATGCCGGCACCCTGATGGCGCGTCTCAAACGCCAGCAAGAGATGCAGCAGCATGCCATTACGGCCCGCAACGAGCGGATCCTGGAGAGTGTCAGGGTGATCGCCCACGCGGTACGAGATGGTCAGTGCGACTACTCAGAAGGTGCCATCCGGCTGACCAATCTGCTGGATGCCTTGCAAATAAAGGGGGGCCGCGCCTTTGCCACCGAGTTCCCGGGGCTCTACGGCCTCTATGAGAAGGTGAAAGAGATGCCGACCCATGAGGCGAGGCGGGCACTCAAGCGCAATGAAGTGATGAAGATGGATCTCGAACGCAGCGGCTACGAGGCCGAGCTGGAGGCGCAGATCCTTGAGGATGTCGCCAGACTGAAGGATTTTCAGTTAAGCCGGTGAGCCCATAACAAAGACAGAGGAAGCAAGCGTGCAAGCAGAACAGATTGTGTGGGATCAGGCCCTGATCGAAAAATACAACTACAGTGGTCCGCGTTACACCTCCTATCCCACTGCGCTGGAGTTCAACGAGGGATTTGGCTATCCGGACTTTGTCCAGGCAGCGGGCCAGTATCCTGCACGCAATCTGTCGCTCTACGTGCACATCCCCTTCTGTCACAAGCTCTGCTACTACTGCGGTTGCAACAAGGTCATTACCCGGCACCAGCACAAGGCAGATCAATACCTCGACTACCTCGAACAGGAGATCAAGGCCCAGGCCCCCCTGTTCAAGGAGAGACTGGTCACCCAGCTGCACTGGGGTGGCGGCACACCCACCTATCTGAGCGAACCCCAGACTCGTCGCCTGATGGCCATGTTGCGGGAGCACTTCCACTTCGCCGAGGAGGGGGAGATCAGCATCGAGGTGGATCCCCGCGAGATCGAATTGTCCATGCTGGATGTGCTGCGGGAGCTCGGTTTCAACCGCATCAGCCTTGGCGTTCAGGACTTCAACAAGGCGGTCCAGGTCGCGGTCAATCGGGAGCAGGACAACGACTTCATCCGCGCCATGCTGGTTCGTGCCCGCGAGCTGGGGTTCCGCTCCACCAATCTGGATCTCATCTACGGTCTGCCGCACCAGAACCGGGAGAGCTTCCATCACACCCTGGAAGAGGTGCTCAAGACCGACCCGGCCCGCCTCTCCATCTTCAACTATGCCCACCTGCCGAGCCGTTTTGCCGCCCAGCACAAGCTGAAAGAAGCGGACATGCCGGCGCCGCAGGAGAAGCTGGCCATGCTGCAGGACACCATTGCCTTCCTGACCGGCCAGGGTTATCAGTTCATCGGCATGGACCACTTTGCCAAGCCCGATGACGAGCTGGCCGTCGCCCAGCGCGAGGGCAAGCTGCATCGCAACTTCCAGGGCTATACCACCCAGGGGGATTGCGATCTGCTGGGGCTGGGGGTCTCTTCCATCAGCATGATGGGGGATGCCTATTCCCAGAACCAGAAGGATCTCAAAACCTACTACGCCCAGGTCGAGTCACTGGGCCATGCCCAGTGGAAGGGGTGCTCCCTCAATCGGGACGATCTGATCCGTCGTGAGGTGATCAAGCGCCTCATCTGCGATTTTTCCCTGAACTTCGCCGCTGTGGAGCAGGCCCACGGCCTGGTGTTCAAGGAATATTTTGCCGAGGATCTCAAGCTGTTGCAGACCTTCATCGACGACGGTCTGGTGCGCATGACCGAAGAGGGGCTGGAGGTGGTCTCCACCGGTCAGCTGCTGATCCGCAACATCTGCATGTGCTTCGATGTCTACCTGCGCAGCAAGGCGCGCCAGCAGCAGTTCTCCCGGGTGATCTAGGCCGGGCAATGTCGTGGGACAATAAAAAACCGCCTTTCGGCGGTTTTTTTATTGGGTTTTACCCCTGCTCAACGTTGAGCCGCACGGGCACTCAGCTCGGCCTTCTCGGCTTCGCTCAGGAAGGCCAGGGTCAGGCCGTTCTGCTGGGCGGTGCGGATCTCGCTCACCGTCATGCCGGCAGCAGGGGCCGCCACCTCGTATTCATGGGGCAGATCGATCCCCTCCACCGCCGGATCGTCGGTATTGAGGCAGGCCAGCACGCCGGCGGCCAGGAACTGGCGGATCGGGTGATCGGCCAGACTCGCCACCGTGGTGGTCTGGAGGTTGGAGGTGAGGCAGGACTCGATGCCGATGCGGTGTTCGGCCAGATAGGCCATCAGGGCCGGATCCTGGATGGCCTTGACGCCGTGGCCGATGCGCTCGGCTCCCAGCTCGCGAATGGCCTGCCACATGCTCTCGGGGCCGGCGGCTTCACCGGCGTGCACGGTGACCCGCATGCCTGCATCCCGCACCCGGCGGAAGTGGTCGGTGAAGAGCTCGCCCGGGAAGCCCAGTTCGTCGCCGGCCAGATCGATGGCGACCAGGCGATCGCGATGAGCCAGACAGGCATCCAGCTCCTGCTTGCACTGCTCGGTGCCGAATGTTCGGCTCATGATGCCGATGAGATTGGTCTTGATGCCGAAGTCACGGCTGCCTGCGGCCACGCCGTCGATGATGGCTTCGACTACGCCCTGCGGGTGCAGTTTGTGGGTCATCGCCATGTAGGCCGGGCTGAAGCGCAGCTCGGCATAGTCGATCCCGGCACGCAACAGATCTTCCACGTTTTCGTAGGCGACCCGGCGGCAGGCATCGTAGTCGGCCAGCACGGCTACACCCCAGTCCAGTTTCTTCAGGAAGGCCACCAGACTCGGCTCGTTCTCGACGATTTGCACGTGCGGGCGCAGGGCTTCCAGCTCATCGGCTGGCAGTCGGATGTTGTGCTGACGTCCCAGCTCGAGAATGGTCTGCGGGCGGATGTTGCCATCCAGATGGCGATGCAGGTCGGTCAGGGGGAGGGATCTGTCAATCATGGGGCACCTTCTGCGAGTCGGGTTGGAAAGCCTGCCATTCTAGGCGGGGCGCCTGAAAAAGATACCCCGTTTGCAAGCAAACGGGGTGTGATTGGTCAGGCTTTCCCTCAAGGCGTGATGGGAATCGTTTTTCCCGCAGGCTCAGGGAATGTCGAGCTCCTTGAGCTTGCGGGTCAGGGTATTGCGGCCCCAGCCGAGCAGGCGGGCAGCCTCCTGCTTGTGACCGTGGGTGTGATCCAGTGCCGTCTCCAGCATGATCCGTTCGAACTGGGGCATGGCATCCGCCAGGATATCGGTCTCCCCCAGCGCCAGCTTGGCGGCCACCCAGTCCTGCAACTGCTGCTGCCAGCCACCGGTCAGGGCGGGCTGGCCCGGCTCGGCGGTGCTGGTGATGGGAGTCAGCAGCTCGGTGGGCAGATCGCCTACCAGCACCTCCTGGCCAGAGGCCATCACGGTGAGCCAGCGGCAGACGTTCTCCAGCTGGCGCACGTTGCCCGGCCAGGGCAGGCGGCTGATGTAGATCTGGGTATCCGGGTGCAGGCTCTTGGCCTCCACGTTCAGCTCCTTGGCGGCTCGCAGCAGGAAGTGCTGGGCCAGCTGGGGGATGTCCTCCCGGCGCTCCTTGAGGGCCGGAATATGGATGCGGATGACGTTGAGGCGGTGGAACAGGTCTTCCCGAAACTCGCCGTCGGCGACCCGCTTCTCCAGATTCTGGTGGGTGGCGGCAATGATCCGCACATCCACCTGCACCGGTTGGTGGCCGCCAACCCGGTAGAACTGCCCGTCCGCCAGTACCCGCAGCAACCGGGTCTGCACGTCCAGCGGCATGTCGCCTATTTCGTCGAGAAACAGGGTGCCACCATCGGCCTGTTCGAAGCGGCCGTGACGAATGTTGTTGGCGCCGGTGAAGGCTCCCTTCTCATGACCGAACAGCTCGGATTCGATGAGGTCTTTCGGGATGGCCGCCATGTTGAGGGCGATGAAGTTCTTGTGGGCCCGGGGGCTGTGCTTGTGCAGGGCATGGGCAACCAGCTCCTTGCCGGTACCGCTTTGACCGTTGATGAGCACCGAGATGCTGGAGCGCGACAGCCGGCCGATGGCGCGGAACACCTCCTGCATGGCAGGGGCTTCGCCGATGATCTCCGGGGTGGTGGTGGCTTCCTGTTGGCGAGCCTTGCGCTTGGTACGTTGCTCCTTGAGGTGGTTCTCGGCCCGGCGTACCAGGGTGACCGCCTCGTCGATGTCGAACGGCTTGGGCAGGTATTCGAAGGCACCGCGCTGGTAGGCGTTGACCGCGCTGTCGAGGTCCGAGTGGGCCGTCATGATGATGATGGGCAGATCGGCCTGGCGGCGATGGATCTGCTCCAGCAGGCTCAGGCCGTCGATGCCCGGCATGCGGATATCCGAGAGGATCACGTCCGGTGAGCGCATCTCCAGTGAACTCAGCAGGGCTTCGCCGTCGGCGAAACTTTCGCATTCGAAGCCTTCGCTGCCAAGGGTGCGCTCCAGAACCCACCGGATGGAGCTGTCGTCATCGACGATCCACACTTTTGCTGTCATGAGGTTCCCTTATTTGCGAAGTGGTAGATAAATGGTGAATTCGGTGTGGCCCGGCCAGCTGATGCAGTCGATGCGACCCTTGTGCTGATCGATCAGGTTCTGGGCGATGGAGAGGCCCAGGCCCGTTCCCCCTTCCTTGCCGGTGATCATGGGGTAGAAGAGGGTGTCGCGAATGGCGTCGGGAATACCGGGGCCGTTGTCGATGATCTTGATTTCGGCCGCCAGGCGATAGCGCTGGCCATGGATGGTGATCTGGAAGGCGGTGCGCGTCTTGATGCGGATGAGGCCGTCCTGATCCCCAAGGGCCTCGGCGGCGTTGCGCACTATGTTCAGGAACGCCTGTTGCAGCTGGTCCGATTCCATCTCGAATTCGGGGATGCTGGGGTCGTAGTCCCGCTCGATGCGGATCTGCGGCGGCAGCTCCAGGTCCACCAGACGGCGCACCTGCTCCAGCACGGAGTGAACATTGTGCATCTGGTGACGGCCGGGACGCTGGGGACCGAGCAACCTGTCGACCAGCACCCGCAGGCGATCGGCCTGCTCGATGATGATGCCGGTGTATTCACGCAAGGCCGGGTCGGGCAACTCCTTTTGCAGCAGTTGGGCCGCGCCGCGCAATCCCCCCAGGGGGTTCTTGATTTCGTGCGCCAGGCCGCGCACCAGCTCCTTGGCGGCCTGCTGCTGGGCGTGTTGCTGCAGCTCCTGACTGATCTTCTTCTGCTGATCGATCTTGCGCAGCTCCACCACCATCAGTCGCTGTTCATGATCGGCCATGGGGCTGACGCTGATCTCCACCAGCCTGGGCTCCCCCTCCACCACCAGGGTGACTTCGCTGTCGGTGAAGCCCTGCCCCGAAATGAGGCACTGCTTGAAACGCTGCAGATCGAGAGAGATGTGTTCCAGCAGGTGGGGCAGTTCGATGCCGATCAGTCGTCGTTCGCTGAGGGAAAGCAGCTGTTCTGCCGCCGGATTGACGAATTGAATACAGAGACGTTCATCCATGAGAATGACGGCGGTCAGCAGATTGTCCAAGAGTGTCTTGGCGTTGTCCGAGCGGGTTGGCACAGGTTTCTCCCTAAAACGGTGCTGTACACCTAGAGTGCACCAATATAGTGCATCAAGTTTACCCGCATCGGTGCGTCACATCACCCCTAATTGGCCTTGGGGGCGGCTCTGGGAGCCTGATTCACCGACGCCCTGTGCAGGTAAAAGGTGGTTGGCTTAGATTTAGCAAGGATCGTACCGTCTTTGGCGAGCAACTCGAGCCGTGCCTCATAGGCGCCCCTATCGAGGTTTTCCACCCGTATGGCCAGGCTGTTGTGAACCAGGGGCACCGCCTTGCCGTTCAGGATCAGGCGCACATCGTATTGCACCGGGACCTGGGGAGAGATCTCGCCCTGGAAGACGATGTTGCCGGTATTGTCGCGCAATGTGCTGCCCGGTTCCGGAGAGATGAGATCGATCTCCAGGGGCGCCGCTTCCAGGGCTTTCCTGGCATCGACACCGGTCAGGCTGTTGAAGTTGTCCACCTGGACCGAGTGGGGGGCTGTGCCGATGAGCGGCGAGACCCGCAGGTCCACCTCTTTTGCGCTTTTGCCGGGAGGGGGGGCATCGGTGTAGTGGGTCACCCCCTGGGGATCGACCCAGGAATAGACGCGGGCGGCCTGTGCAGAACAGGAGGCCATCAGCAGGAGGCTCAGCAGCCAGGGTACAGTGTTCATCCATCTCTCCTTGACGGGGTTCACCTTAATCCTATCAGAGAAAAACCACGGGGTCGGGGCGTGAGCAGCCGAGGGTGGTACGGCTCCGTGAACGGGATCATCTTTCTGTACGATCGTGCCCGTTTGGCGGTATTTCCGTTGCCAGAATGAAAAAAACCCGCCAGATGGCGGGTTTATCATGGGAAAGCGGATTAGACGGAGTAGTACAGCTCGAACTCCAGCGGGTGCGGAGTCATGCGCACGCGGTCAACATCCTGCTGTTTCAGTTCCAGGTAGGAGTTGATGAAGTCATCGCTGAACACGCCACCACGGGTCAGGAACTCACGGTCTGCATCCAGTGCGGACAGCGCTTCGTCCAGGGAACCGGCAACGGTCGGCACTTCAGCGGCTTCTTCCGGCGGCAGATCGTACAGGTTCTTGTCCATGGCATCGCCCGGATGGATCTTGTTGATGATGCCGTCCAGACCGGCCATCAGCTGGGCAGCGAAGGCCAGGTACGGGTTGGCAGCCGGATCCGGGAAGCGTACTTCGATGCGGCGGGCTTTCGGGCTCGGCACGACCGGGATACGGATGGAGGCAGAACGGTTGCGGGCGGAGTAGGCCAGCATGACCGGTGCTTCATAGCCCGGCACCAGACGCTTGTAGGAGTTGGTGGTCGGGTTGGCGAAGGCGTTGATGGCCTTGGCGTGCTTGATGATGCCGCCGATGTAGTGCAGTGCCATCTCGGACAGACCGCCGTACAGGTCGCCTGCGAACAGGTTGACGCCATCTTTGGCCAGGGACTGGTGGCAGTGCATGCCGGAGCCGTTGTCACCGAACATGGGTTTCGGCATGAAGGTGACGGTCTTGTTGTAGGCGTGGGCCACGTTGTGGATCACGTACTTCAGGACCTGTACTTCGTCAGCCTTCAGGGTGAGGGTGTTGAAGCGGGTTGCGATCTCGTTCTGACCGGCGGTCGCCACTTCGTGGTGGTGAGCTTCGACGACCTGGCCCATCTCTTCCAGCACCAGGCACATGGCGGCACGGATGTCCTGGGAGGAGTCAACCGGGGCAACCGGGAAGTAACCACCCTTGACGAACGGACGGTGACCCTTGTTGCCGTGCTCGTAGTCGGTACCGGAGTTCCAGGCAGCTTCTTCGGATTCGATCTTCACGAAGCTGTGGCCCATGGTGTTGGAGAAGGTGATGTTGTCGAACATGAAGAATTCCGGCTCCGGCCCGAACAGCACGGTGTCAGCGATGCCGCTGGACTTCAGGAAATCTTCGGCACGCTTGGCGATGGAGCGCGGATCACGGTCATAGCCTTGCATGGTGGCGGGTTCAAGCACGTCACAGACGATGTTCAGAGTGGTCTCTTCGGTGAACGGGTCCAGTTTGGCGGAAGCCGGGTCCGGCATCAGCACCATGTCAGACTCGTTGATGCCCTTCCAGCCGCCGATGGAGGAACCATCGAACATCTTGCCGTCTTCGAAGAAGTCTTCGTCAACCTGGTGGGAAGGGATGGATACGTGCTGCTCTTTACCCTTGGTGTCGGTAAAACGCAGATCAACAAACTTGACTTCGTGTTCCTGGATCAGGGCCAAAACGTTCTGGGCTGACATGCTAAGTAACCTCCGGTGTTAAAACTCTTTGGGTGAATGCGTCGTCACATTCACATAAGCCAGTATCGTGCCAAGTTTGTGACAGCTTGATTTCAGGGCACTTGCACCGTTTCAGGCTGCCGAGAAACCCGTTCTCATGCCGGTTGCTGCATTAAAGTGGTGCAACCTTGGATCGTTTTGGTGCACCGAGATGGTGCGCCAGCGTATCCAGGCCATCTAAGCAGCCTTTTGCCGCGGGGTCCATGATCCTGATCCTTTGTTGTGTGTGAATGTGTTGCAATTCTGCTAGGCAGATCACAAAGGCGAGAGTACAATTAGCGCCCAATTTTACCCGGTGATTTGAGGCGAGAATGTTAGAGAATTTACGCAATATTGCGATTATTGCGCACGTTGACCACGGCAAAACGACTCTGGTTGATAAGCTGCTGCAGCAATCCGGCACTCTGGATCGCACCAGCGAAGGTCAGGAACGGATCATGGACTCCAATGATCTGGAACGGGAACGTGGCATCACCATTCTCGCCAAGAACACTGCGATCCGCTGGAACGACTATCGCATCAACATCGTGGATACCCCGGGTCACGCCGACTTCGGTGGTGAAGTTGAGCGCGTACTCTCCATGGTTGACTCCGTGCTGCTGCTGGTCGACGCCGTTGACGGCCCGATGCCGCAGACCCGTTTCGTGACCCAGAAGGCGTTCGCCCAGGGTCTGAAGCCCATCGTGGTCATCAACAAGATCGACCGTCCGGGTGCTCGTCCTGACTGGGTAATGGATCAGGTCTTCGATCTGTTCGACAACCTGGGTGCCACCGATGAGCAACTGGACTTCAAGGTTGTTTACGCCTCTGCACTGAACGGTTGGGCCACCCTGGATCAGGACGTCCCGTCCGAGAACATGGAACCCCTGTTCCAGGCCATCGTCGACAACGTGGAAGCCCCGAAGGGCGACGTTGACGGTGCCTTCCAGATGCAAATCTCCCAGCTGGACTACAACTCCTACGTGGGCGTCATCGGTATCGGCCGCATCACTCGTGGTCGCGTCAAGACCAACCAGCAGGTCACCATCGTCAGTGCCAACGGCAAACCGCGTACCGGCAAGGTCGGTCAGGTGCTGGGCTACCTGGGCCTGTCCCGTACCGAAGTGACCGACGCGCAAGCGGGCGACATCATCGCCATCACCGGTCTGGGCGAGCTGAAGATCTCCGACACCATCTGTGACAACAGTGCCGTCGAAGCCCTGCCGCCGCTCTCCGTTGACGAGCCGACCGTGAACATGACTTTCCAGGTCAACACCTCGCCGTTCGCCGGTAAAGAAGGCAAGTTCGTCACCTCCCGCAACATTCTGGAGCGTCTGAACCAGGAACTGGTCCACAACGTGGCCCTGCGCGTGGAAGAGACCGAAGATCCGGACAAGTTCCGCGTCTCCGGCCGTGGTGAACTGCACCTCTCCATCCTGATCGAAAACATGCGTCGCGAAGGTTACGAACTGGCGGTATCCCGTCCGGAAGTTATCCTGCGTACCGTGGATGGCGAACTGCAAGAACCGTTCGAAACCGTCACTGTGGACGTGGAAGAAGCGCATCAGGGGTCCGTGATGGAGCAGCTCGGCCTGCGTAAAGGCGAGATGACCAACATGACCCCGGATGGCAAGGGTCGCGTCCGTCTGGACTTCATCATCCCGAGCCGTGGCCTGATCGGCTTCCAGACCGAGTTCCTGACCATGACCTCTGGTACCGGTCTGCTGTACCACACCTTCGACCACTACGGTCCGCACAAGGGTGGCAGCATCGGTGAGCGTCAGAACGGCGTGCTGATCTCCAACGCCACCGGCAAGGCCCTGACCTTCGCCCTGTTCGGTCTGCAAGATCGTGGTCGTCTGTTCATCGGTCACGCGACCGAAGTGTACGAAGGCCAGGTGATCGGGATCCACTCTCGCTCCAACGACCTGACCGTCAACTGCCTGAAAGGCAAGCAGCTGACCAACATGCGTGCCTCCGGTACCGACGAAGCCCAGGTGCTGACTCCGCCGATCCGCATGACCCTGGAGCAGGCTCTCGAGTTCATCGACAACGACGAGCTGGTCGAGATCACCCCGAAAGCCATCCGTATCCGCAAGAAACTGCTGACCGAGATGGATCGCAAGCGCGCTGGTCGTGCTTGATCGATAGCTGTTCATCGACAGACCAAAGAGAGGCCTTATGGCCTCTTTTTTTATGGGCTCGACATGAGGGCGCATGGTGCCTGAGCCCGATGGAGGCGCATCCGGCCGGTCTGCGGGTGGCCAAATGACCACCCTATCTGACACAATGTCTGCATGATCACGCTTACGAGAAACAAGATGCAGCAGCAGATCCGCGGCCGTCTGGCCCATGCACTCTCCTTCTTGCGCCACGATGGTGCCCACTTCGCCCAGTTTGTCTGGGGCCGCTTCCAGCAGGACAGATTGACGGTGACTGCCGGTTACCTGGCCTATGTCACCCTGCTCTCCCTGGTGCCCATGATCGCCGTGGTGTTCGGCATGATGTCGGCCTTTCCGGTGTTCCAGAGCCTGAAGCAGGCGATGGAGCAGTTCGTCTATCACAACTTCGTCCCCACCGCCGGCGAGATGCTCAAGGAGTACATCGACGGCTTCGTGGCCAACGCCACCAACACCACGGCCGTCGGTATCGGTGCCCTGATCGTGGTGGCCCTGATGCTCATCTCGGCCATCGACAAGAACCTCAACTACATCTGGCGATCCACCCGAAGCCGGCCCTTGGCCCAGGCATTCGCCATGTACTGGATGATCCTGACCCTGGGCCCCGTGCTCATCGGTGCCAGCATCGCCATCTCCTCCTACATTCTCTCGCTCAGGTTGTTCGCGGCTGACAGCCTGTTCGGTATCGGCTATCTGCTGCTGCGCAGCCTGCCGTTCCTCTTCTCCGTGCTCACCTTCCTGCTGATCTATACCGTGGTGCCCAACTGCCGCGTGCGGCTGACCCACGCCTTCATCGGTGCCCTGGTGGCGGCCACCCTGTTCGAGCTGGCCAAGCGCGGCTTTGCCATCTACATCACCAACTTCCCCTCCTACCAGGCCATCTATGGCGCCCTGGCGACCATTCCCATCCTGTTCGTCTGGGTGTATCTGAGCTGGCTGGTGGTGTTGCTGGGGGCCGAGACCACCGCCTGCCTCGGGGAGTACGAGAAGCCCGGTGCAGAGGAGCTGGCCTGACGCTGGCCGGCCATCACACCGGATCCCGACACAAAGGCGTTGGCCCGGGCAGGGCATTTATTGGTAGCATCGACGACCGCTCATCCCGCAGGATGGGCGGTCGTGCTGTTTTGAGAGGAGAGGGATGTGATTGCACTGATTCAGCGGGTCAGCGAGGCCAGCGTAACGGTAGAGGGAGAGGTGACCGGGGCCATCGGCCAGGGGTTGCTGGTGCTGCTCGGGGTGGAGCAGGGGGATGACGAGGCCAAAGCCGACAAGCTGCTGCACAAGGTGAGCGGCTATCGCATCTTCTCTGACGAGAACGGCAAGATGAACCTCAACGTGAGCCAGGTGGGTGGCAGCCTGCTGGTGGTCTCCCAGTTCACCCTGGCGGCGGATACCGGCAAGGGGATGAGACCCAGCTTCTCCGGTGGCGCCCATCCCGCAGATGCCGAGCGACTCTATGAGTACTTCGTGGCTCGTGCCAGGGAGAGCTGCGTGCCGACCGAAACCGGCCGCTTCGCCGCCGACATGAAGGTCAGGCTGCTCAACGATGGCCCCGTCACCTTCTGGCTGCAGGTATAAGGGTGGCAGGCAGGGCAGGCCTCACCGGAGGGCAGGACGCGATGCCTGCACACTTCGCAGGTTCTTCACCCTGCCGGTGCTCGCCCGCCCTGGCCATGCTGACGGGTCGCGTGCAGGATGACGTTGCGGTAGCCGGGCACGTCGTGGACGTGGGTCGGGCCTATCCACTCCTCTGCCAGTCGCAGAGCCTGTGCCTGTTCGAGCCGGGTGCGGGGCAGCAGATTGATGATGAGGGTGCCGCTCAGGCGGCTGGCCAGTGCCTGATAGAGCGGAGCCTGGAACAGCAGCAGGGGGTTGCCGTCCTGGCTGAACAAATCCAGCAGCACCAGATCGTAGCTCTCCTGGCTCTGGTGCAGGAAGTGCAGCGCATCGGCGTGATGCAGCCGAGGCGAGCCCCCTGATGAGGGGAGGAAGAACTGCTGGAACAGGGTGAGGATCTCGGCATCCAGATCCACGCAGTCGTGGTGGGCATCGGGCCAGCGTGCCGCCAGGTGACGGGTGAGATCCCCTCCGCCCAGCCCCAGCTCCAGGATACGGCTTGCCTGCTTTGGCAACTGCTCCGCGATGCTCCGTTGATGAGGCAGACAGAGGCGGGCCGGCTGGTGGAGGCTCATGGCGGATTGCACCACGCCATCCATTTCCAGCCAGCGATGACGGGCATTTTCAAGCACCGAAACGCGGCGTTCGGGTTTGGCACTGAGGTGCAATAAGTGATCGGCTTGGTACGCTTGCAGATTGAAGTCCATGAATTTGCACGGCAAGATGGCTTTCGACCAGTGTAACTCAAGGATGTTGTTATGTACCGGGTGGTCATCCCCCAAACGGCAGCCGAGCTGGATACCTACTACAGGCTGCGCCGGGAGAAATGGTTGCGTCAGTCCTTCCATCTGCCAGTCGGCGCACACTCAAGGATCGCTTTATGTACCGGGTAGTCACCCCAGAAACACCAGCGGAGCTGGATGCTTACTATCAGTTGCGCTGGGAACTACTGCGCAAACCCTTCAATCTGCCCCTTGGCTCCGAGCGTGACGAGTACGATACCGTTGCCATTCACCGGCTGATGCTCTCCCCCGACGGAACGCCCATCGCCGTGGGTCGCCTCTTTGTGGGCGGCGATGAAGCACAGATCCGCTTTATGGCGCTGCGACCCGAATTTCGCGGCCAGGGGCTGGGCGCCCGCATGGTGGAGGATCTCGAGCAGCTTGCCCGCGACGAGAAGGTGAAACGGCTGGTGATGAACGCCCGCCAGGAGGCGGTGGAGTTCTATCGCCGCTGCGGCTTCCTCGAGGTAGGGGAAGGCCCCGTCTCCTTCGGCCGCATCCCTCACCGCCAGATGATCAAGTCCCTGAGTCCCATGCAGACCATCCAGTACCGTCCGGAGTGGTGCCAGGATCTCACCACCCGCTGGTCGCGGGGTATTCCCATCAGCGAGAAGATGGGGGTGCACATCACCCACTACGATGGCCAGACCTTCCACCTCAAGGCCAACCTGGCGGCCAATCTCAACGTCCACGACACCATGTTCGCCGGCAGCATCTACAGCCAGTGCGTGCTGGCGGGCTGGGGTCTCATCTGGTTGCAGCTCAAGGAGGCAGGGCTGGGAGGGGATACCGTGCTGGCCGAGGGCAACATCAAGTATTACCGGCCGGTGAGCGAAGAACCGGAGGCGCGGGTGGCCCGGGAGGGCATGCCCGCCGTGCTCGAGCCGCTGAGGGGCGGAGAGTCCGCCAAATTCAGCCTGCGGGTGCAGCTGTTCAGCGGCCGTAAGCTGGCGGTGGAGTTTGTCGGTCAGTACGTGGTGCTGCCCATCAAGCGCGGCGCACGCTGATCCCTGATGTTCACAGCAACAAGGCCTCTTCGCGAGGCCTTGTTCGTTATTGGACGGCGGGTGGCCGTGGGCGCCAGAGCGGGCCGCTTCGTCCCTGGGCGGGGTAGCGCACACCCGCCTCCCAGCCACAGGCGTCCTGTCCCGTGGGGAAACTCCAGCCCAGGTCGGGCGCATTGAGGGGGCCGCGCCAACGGGCGAGCAGCTCGGCGCAGCGTCCCTTGTTCAGGACCCCGAGGTCGAGCTGCCACTGGTCTGCGGCCAGGTCGACACCCCCTTGCAGTGCCAGCAGGTGGGTGATGGTGGAGGCACCGCCTTGCTCGATCCGCACCTTGCCCTGCTCCGCCCTGGCATCCAGCCTGATCTGATAGAAGGGGGTGTCTCCGCGTTGCATCGCCTGCCACAGCGTCTGCGGTGTCAGATCGGGGGGGGTCTGCTCCCTGAACCAGTCATCCAGCAAGGGGTCGATGCCGACCTTGTCCCAGAAGGGATCCTTGCTCTCCAGGCTCAGGCTGCCCTGAAGGGTCCGGCGCCAGTTGGCCGTCTGCTCGCCGGGCTGCCCGTTGAGGTCGGCCTGCAGATCTGCCGCCAGATCCACCTTGCCCGCGAAGGAGACGGGGGAGTGCAGCAACTTGCCCCACTGCTCCAGATCCAGCTGCTTGCCCTGCAACTGCAGGCGGCTCTCCTGCCCGGGCGTCCTGCCCCACTGGCCGCTCAGGTTGAGGGTACCCTCGTCGGGCAGGGAGGTGGTGAGGGTGTTGAGCTGCCAGGAGCTGGGGGTCAGCTCGCCATCCAGGGTGCCGTTGCGGGCACTGAGACCGTCCCACACCAGCTCGAACCACTTGCTCTCGATGCGGGCTCGCCCCAGCAGGGGGCCTAGCTGGTTGCCCCGCAGGGCGAGATCGTTCAGGTAGAGTTGCCAGCCGGTCAGGGAGAGAGGCAGGGTGTCGTCGAAAGAGAGCACCTTGAGCTTGTCGAAGGCCAGTTTGCGGATGTCGATCTGTTGCGGGCGCCAGCCCTGCCAATCCTGCCACCACTCCTGGGGCAAACTGATGTCCATGCCGCTCAGGGCCAGGTCCTTCAGGGTCAGCTTCTGCTGCTGGGTGTCTAGGGCCAGCTCGACGTTGAACTCCCCTTCGTATGCCTTGCCCCGCAGCTCGGCATCCAGCTGCCGGGGGGAGAAGGCGAGCTTGCCCTCGACGGCCTCAAGCTGGAACAGGCCGCGGCCCATGTCGCCCAGGGTGCCCGCCAGATAGCCGCTGGGCTGGCTGCCCGCCTGCCAGTCGAAGGCGGTGAGCTGGCCGTTGAAGTTGTTGAGGGAGAGCTCCTGATCGATGGCATTGATGCTCACCTGGGCAAGCTGACCCCTATCCAGGGTGATGCGGCGCAGGGGGAACTCGCCAGGGGGGATGTCACCAAGCTCGAGGCGCATGGCGCGGGCCTTGAGATCGTGCAGTTGCAGGCTGCGCTCTGGCCAGTTCAGCACCATGCCGGTCTCGAGCAGGCCGTCGAACAGGTTGGTGGTCAGTTTGTCGGTGCTGAGCACCTGCCCCTCCAGCCGCCCCTTGAGGCTGAGACGGGCCAGGGTGAACATGGGGGTCTCCAGCTGGTTGATGCCCAGGGTGAGGTTGGCCTGGGGCTGGCGTCTCGGGTCGATCAGTTCCCAGTCACTCAGGGACGCACTGAGGCCGCGCAGGGTCAGGGCCTCGCTCTGCAGGCTCAGGTTGTCGATGGTGCTGTCGCTGATGGTGAGGGAGTGAACCGGCAGGCTTGGCAACTGGTTGGGGAGCGGCAGCTTGATGACGGGACGGATGAGGTCCAGGTGGGCGATGCGCACATCCCGGTTCAACCAGTCGATGTGCTCGATCTCCAGATAGAGTTTTTCCAGCTGTACCGCATCCCCATAGCGCACCTGTTCCGCCAGCAGGGTGTAGGGGTGCAGCGGATTGAACACCAGCCGGCCTATGGTGACGGGCACCCCGGTCTGCTGGCTGAGCCAGTTGGCGATGGGGCCTTTGGCGCGCTCGGCATCGAACAGGCCGAGACCGACCCAGACAAAGAGCAGCAGGAAGGCAAAGGTGTAGAGCAGGCCGCGGAGCCAGGAATTCATCAGTGCTTTCCTCCTGTTTCTGTTGCTTGGTCAGGCATTCGAGTAGTGATCCCGTAGACCGAGCCAGCATCGTATCAAGGGTTCGACATGGCTCGGGTGTTTATCCATCAGGCAAGGTGACCCTCTTCTGCATCTGCCTTGGTCAAGCATTGGAGTAGTGGTCCCGCAGGCCCAGCCAGCGGCGGATCAGGGGCTCGACATGAGCCGGGTGTTTGTCCATCAGGCAAGGTGACCCTCTTCTGCATCTGCCTTGGTCAAGCATTGGAGTAGTGGTCTCGCAGGCCCAGCCAGCGGCGGATCAGGGGCTCGACATGAGCCGGGTGTTTGTCCATCAGGAAGCGCGCCATCTTCTGCACCTGAGGGATGAGCGGCTGGTCGCGCACCAGATCGGCGATCTTGAGATCGGCCAGACCGGTCTGGCGGGTACCGAGCAGCTCGCCTGGGCCGCGCAGTTCCAGATCTCGCTGGGCGATGAGAAAGCCGTCATTGGTCTCCCGCAGTACCCCGAGGCGGCTCTGGGCGGTCTTGGACAAGGGGGCATGATAGAGCAGCACGCAGTGAGAGGCGACCGACCCCCGCCCGACCCGGCCGCGCAGCTGGTGCAACTGGGCCAGCCCCAGTCGCTCCGGGTTTTCGATGATCATCAGGCTGGCATTGGGCACATCCACCCCCACCTCGATGACGGTGGTGGCGACCAGCAGTTGCAGTATGCCCGCCTTGAACTCCTCCATCACCCGTTGTTTCTCGACGGGGCGCATCCGGCCGTGTACCAGGCCGATGTGCAGGCCGGGCAGCAGGGTTTGCAGCTCGGCGGCGGTGTCTTCGGCGGCCTGGCACTCCAGCACCTCCGACTCCTCGATCAGGGTGCAGACCCAGTAGGCCTGCTTGCCCTCCTCGCAGGCGAGCCTCACCCGCTCGATCACATCCTGGCGGCGACTGTCCGGCAGGGCGACCGTGGTAATGGGAGTGCGGCCCGGCGGCAGCTCGTCGATGATGGAGGTGTCGAGGTCCGCATAGGCGGTCATCGCCAGGGTGCGGGGGATGGGGGTGGCGGTCATGATGAGCTGGTGGGGATGCACCCCTTCCCGCTCTCCTTTTTCTCGCAGGGCGAGGCGCTGATGCACGCCGAACCTGTGCTGTTCATCGATGATGACCAGGGCCAGACGCTGGAATACCACCTGCTCCTGGAAGATGGCGTGGGTGCCCACCACCATCTTGACGCTGCCGTCCGCAATGGCGGCCAGCGCCTCTTCCCGCGCCTTGCCCTTCTGCTTGCCCGCCAGCCAGCCCACCTTGATGCCGAGCGGCTCCAGCCACCTGGCGAAGTTGATGGCGTGCTGTTCGGCCAGCAGCTCGGTCGGTGCCATCAGCCCCACCTGGCAGCCGTTGCCGATGGCCTGCAGGGCGGCCAGCGCCGCGACCAGCGTTTTACCTGAGCCCACGTCCCCCTGGACCAGGCGCATCATGGGGTGGCTCTGTTGCAGATCCCTGGCTATCTCCGCCACCACCCGGCTCTGGGCACCGGTGGGGGTGAACGGCAGGGCGCCGAGCAGCTGCCGGACCAGCTCGGGAGCGGGCTTGAGGGCACGGGCCAGCTGGGTCTGTGCCTGGGCCCGCACCTTCAAGACCGAGAGGTTGTGGGCCAGCAGCTCTTCCAGTACGAGCCGCTGCTGTGCCGGGTGCTGGCCGCTCTCGAGCAGGGCCAGCGCCACCGAGGGAGGCGGGCGGTGCAGCAGCTTCAGGGCGGCGGCAAGATCGATCTGCTGGGGATAGAGGCCGGCAGGCAGCAGCTCCTCGACCCCGTAGAGGTCGAGCTGGGCCAGGGCCTGATCCGTGAGGCTACGCAGGGTGAGCTGGCGCAGCCCTTCTGTGGTGGGGTAGACGGGGGTGAGGGCCTCTTCGGTCTGGCCGGCCTGCTCCTCGCCGAGCAGCTTGTACTCGGGGTGGGCCATCTCCAGGCCGTACTTGCCGGGACGTGTCTCGCCGAAGCAGCGGATAAGGCGGCCCTGGGCCAGGCTGTTTTTCTGGGCAGCGGTGAAATTGAAGAAGCGCAGGGTCAGGCTGCCGGTGCCGTCGCTGATACGGCACACCAGCATGCGGCGGCGCCCCATCACCAGCTGGGTGTCCTGGATCTCGCCCTCGACGGCACCGTGCAGGCCGGGCGGCAGATCGCCGATGGGCCACACCTGGGTGCGGTCCTCGTAGCGCAGGGGGAGGTGGAACAGCAGATCCTGTACCGTGGCCAGCCCCAGCCGCTCGAGTTTCTCCAGCATCTTGTTGCCGACACCCTTGAAGCTGTCGAGGGAGATTTTATCCAATTTCATCAATTAGATGCCCGAAAACACTGTAAATATGTCCAGATGATAGGGGTTGTTGCGGCCTCGATGCAAGCCGCGTTGTGCCGTTCCGGGCTGGTGGGCAAGGGAGCGGGGGAGGGCTATCCATGAAAAAGGCCTGCCGGAAACGGCAGGCCTTTTCACTGACGGGGCGTCCTGGCGGTCAGATGATGCGCTTGAGCAGGAGGTGAGCCTTGACCCTGTGGATCCGGGCCAGCAGCTTGCGCACCTGATCCGGGTAATCCTTGATCTGCTCTATCTGGTCGAAGTGACTGATGCGGCGGGTGTGGGCCAGGATGTTCTCCCGCTCCGCACTGAACTGCTCGCGCAGGTGATGGTGCTGGTCGTGTACCAGCAGGCCGTTCTCCAGATCCAGCGCCCAGGCTCGGGGATTGAGGTTGTTGCCGGTGAGCAGGGCCCACTCCTCATCCACGAAGATCCCCTTGAGGTGATAGGAGTTCTTCTCGCAGCACCAGAGCATGAGGTTGAGCCGGCCGTTGTCGATGTGGTGCTGGTTGCGCTCGGCAAACTTGCGCAGGTTGGTCTCGTAGAGATAGGGCAGACCGCCGATGGTGGAGAACTTCTCCTCCGGGGGGATGAAGAAGTCGTTGGCGGTCTTGTCGCCCACGACGATGGTCACCTTGCAGCCGCGTTTGAGCAGTGCCTCCACGTCCTTGTTCAACTCCTTGGGGGGGTTGAAGTAGGGGGTGCAGATGAAGATCTCCCGCTCGGTGGCCCGCACCAGGTTGCGGATCATCCGGTTGAGCTGGTTGCCCCGCTTGCCCAGGCCCACCATGGGGGTCACGGCGATCTCCCGATCGTTGGGCTGGATGCTCTCGAAGCGGTACTGGCAGAGGCGCAGGCGCTGCTTGAAGCGGCGGATCGGTCCCTTGAGCTGCTTGGCGCCGGGAATGCCGGTGCGATCCAGCCGCTGGACGGCCTCGCTGCCGAGGAAGACGTCATCCACGTAGTTGACCATGCTGCGGGTCAGTGCCGGGCTGTGGATCTGGTGATAGCGATCGAAGCGGTAGCGCTCCTGCTGGTGCAGGTAGATGTCGTTGAGGCTGGCGCCGGAGTAAAGCAGGGTGTCGTCGAAGATGAAGCCCTTGAGGTGCAGCACCCCGAGCAGCTCGCGGCCCTTGACCGGCACGCCGTAGATCTCGATCTGGTGTTGGTGGCTGGCGGCCATGGCCTGGTACATCAGGTGGTTGCCCCCCTGCTTGCCCTTGCCGATCAGGCCGCGCTGGGCGCGGTGGAAGTCGACGAACACCTTGATGTCGAGAGAGGGATTGCGCTGCTTGGCGGCATAGAGGGCGGAGAGGATCTCCCGTCCCGCCTCGTCATCCTGCAGATAGAGCGCGATCAGATAGATGCGCTGGGTCGCATGGGCGATGAGCGACAGGATCCGGCTCTTGAAGTCTTTGGCGCTGCTGAGTATCTGGAACTGATCCGCGGCGACCGCGATCTGGGGTAAGCGGGTCAGCAACTGTCGATAATGTGCCGATGAATGCATAGAGAAGCCTGAAATCACGGGATGAAGCGTTCCACTCGGGGCGAAGAATAGGCAATTCTAGCAATCTGTGGCGATGGGCCCAAGCAAGAATCCGTAAAAAGTCGGTGCAATATCACATCGGGGCCGACGGATGCGGCCCCGATGTGTTTCCGTCAGAGGATGGCGCTGGCCGTGGCCACGATGAGGAAGGCGATGGTGCCGAGCAGGGTCTCCATCACGGTCCAGGTCTTGAGGGTGGTCTTCTCGTCCATGTTGAGGAAGCGGCTGACCAGCCAGAAGCCGGAGTCATTGAAGTGGGAGAGCACGGTGGCGCCCCCGGCGATGGCGATGACGATGAAGGTCAGGTCCAGCTCGCTCAGGCCGGTGGTGGCGGCCACGGTCGGCGCCATCAGGGCGGCGGTGGTGGTCAGGGCCACGGTGGCGGAACCCTGGGCAACCCGCAGCGCGGCGGATACCAGGAAGGCCGCGAGGATCACCGGCATGCCGGTATCGGAGA
Organism: Aeromonas sp. s4; assembly: GCF_040907855.1. NCBI lineage: Bacteria > Pseudomonadati > Pseudomonadota > Gammaproteobacteria > Aeromonadales > Aeromonadaceae > Aeromonas > Aeromonas sp. s4. Next base: position 60,141 of record NZ_JBFOCP010000013.1, read on the forward strand.
GCACGTCGGCCAGCGCGGTGCCGATGCCGCTCGCCCGCAATACGCCGCCGAACATGCCGCCGGCACCGGTGACCAGGATGACGGCGCAGACCGGGGCCAGGGCGTCGTTGCAGAACTTCTCGAGCTGCACCTTGCCCTGGCTCTGGCGGAACATCCAGAGGGCGTACAGCACAGTGATGAGCAGGGCGACCGGGGTCTTGCCGACCATGCGCAGCACGTTGACCCAGTCCGCACCCTTGTCGATGACGCCCATGACGCCCAGGGTATTGAGGCCGGTATCCATGAAGATGAGCACCAGCGGCAGCAGCAGGATGGAGATCACCTGGCCGAAGCTCGGCGCCTTGTCGGAGAGCTGCTCGGCGCTGGCAGTGAAGCTCGGGGGCAGGGGCAGCTCAAACTTCTTGCCGGACCAGAGCCCGAACAGGTAGGCACCCAGATACCAGGTGGGCAGCGCGACCAGCAGGCCCACGATGGTGAGCAGACCGATGTTGGCACCCAGCAGCTCGCTGGCGGCCACCGGGCCCGGGTGGGGCGGCAGGAAGGCGTGCATCACCGCAAAGGCGCCGGCGGAGGGCAGGGCATACTTGAGGACGGAGCCGCCGAACTGCTTCGCCACGCTGAAGATGATGGGCAGCATGACGATGAGGCCTGCGTCGAAGAAGATCGGGAAGCCGAACAGCAGGGAGGCCACACCCAGCGCGAAGGGGGCGCGGTGGGAGCCGAAGCGGTTGATCAGGGTATCGGCCAGTACCTTGGCGCCCCCCGTCATCTCCAGGATCCGGCCTATCATGGCGCCGAGGCCGACCAGCAGCGCGACCGAGGCCAGGGTGCCGCCGAAACCGGTCAGCATGGTGGGGATCACCTGGTCATAGGTGACCCCGGTGGCCAGGGCCGTCAGCATGCTGACCAGGGTCAATGCCACGAAGGCATGTACCTTGAATCGCATGATCAGCACCAGCAACATGACAATGGCTCCGCCCGCTACCGAGAGCAGATAGGCGACATCGGGTGTGTTCATTGCTCCGTCCATAAAATTGTCCTCAAATGGTTCTAGTTGTTGTTCTGCACATTTCTGTGCTGCACTTCACATTGCGAAACGTTACCGGTAACATGTTACCGGTAACGTGGTAGCTTAGAACCCATCAGGCGAACGTTTTTTGAAAAGTGAGAGAGAGGTCAAATAATGGCGGGCAAGTGCATTATCGTGATGGGTGTGTGTGGCAGCGGCAAGTCCAGCATCGGCCTCAAGGTGGCCAATGCTCTGGGGGCCAAGTTCATCGACGGCGATGATCTGCACCCTCGCGCGAACATCCAGAAGATGGCGGCGGGCAACCCGCTCAACGACGAAGACAGGGCCCCCTGGCTTGAGCGGATCCGCGATGCGGCCTACAGCCTGGAGCGCAAGAACGAGCTCGGCGTCATCGTCTGCTCGGCCCTCAAGAAGCAGTACCGCGACCAGATCCGCGAGGGCAACGACTCGGTGAGTTTCCTGTTTCTGGATGGCAGCCAGTCCCTCATTCTCGAACGGATGCGGGCACGGCAGGGCCACTTCATGCGCGAAGCCATGGTACAAAGCCAGTTTGATACCCTGGAGCGACCGGATGGCGAGCCCGGCGTGTTTCGCATCGATATCGACGGGACCTTCGAACAGGTGGTCGACCGTGCCGTCACCGCGCTGACGCAGGCGCAATGAGCCATGTCGCGCGCCCGGCTGCGGCCGACCGCGCCCGTATATAGAGTTGGAGAGAAAGCTATGACCCATCCCGTGATCACCCAGGTGACCAACCGCATCCGCGAGCGCAGCACCGCCCGCCGTGCCCGCTTCCTGGCCCGCATCCAGCGCCAGGCTGATCAGGGCAAGACCCGCGCCTCCCTCTCCTGCGGCAACCTGGCCCACGCCGTGGCCGCCTCGAGCTGTGACGAGAAGGGGCGGATCCTCGACATGACCCGCGCCAACGTGGCCATCGTCACCGCCTACAACGACATGCTGAGTGCCCATCAGCCCTATCAGGGCTACCCGGACATCATCAAGGGCGCCCTGGCCGAGCTCGGCCACAGCGCCCAGGTCGCCGGCGGCGTGCCCGCCATGTGTGACGGCGTGACCCAGGGTCAGCCGGGGATGGACATGTCCCTCTTCTCCCGGGATCTCATCGCCCAGGCCACCGCGGTCTCCCTCTCCCACAACACCTTCGACGCCACCCTGCTGCTCGGCATCTGCGACAAGATTGCCCCGGGCCAGATCATGGGGGCGCTTTCCCACGCCCACCTGCCCACCGCCTTCGTGCCTGCCGGCCCGATGGCGAGCGGCATCAGCAACGACGAGAAGGTGAAGGTGCGCCAGCAGTACGCTGCCGGTGAAGTGGGCCGCGACGCCCTGCTCAAGATGGAGTGCGGCGCCTACCACGCGGCGGGCACCTGCACCTTCTACGGCACCGCCAACACCAATCAGCTGGTGTTCGAAGCCATGGGCCTGATGCTGCCGGGCTCCGCCTTCGTGCATCCGCACAGCGAGCTGCGCCGCGCCCTCACCGAGGAAGTGGCCCGCCGCATCAGTGCCATGATCCCGGGCTCCCCGGCCTATCGCCCCCTGAGTGCGGTGATCGACGAGCGCGCCCTGGTCAACGGCCTGGTGGCCCTGCTCGCCTCCGGCGGCAGCACCAACCACAGCATTCACATGGTGGCGCTGGCCCGCGCCGCCGGGCTGGAGCTGACCTGGGACGACCTGAGCGATCTCTCCGACGTGGTGCCGCTCCTGGTGCGCATGTACCCGAACGGCCCGGCGGACGTCAACGCCTTCGAACAGGCGGGGGGCGTGCCCGGCCTGATGCGTCGTCTGGCCGAAGAGGGGCTGATCCACATGGATGCCACCCCGGTCTTCGGCGAGATGCAGGACTACCTCAGCCGTCCGGCACTGGTGGATGGCAAGCTGGTGTGGCAACCGGTGGGCGAGAGCGCGGATCCGAGCGTGCTCTCCCCCTCTGGCAGCGAGTTCCAGGCCACCGGCGGCACCAAGCTGCTGGCGGGCAACCTGGGCCGCGCCGTGGTCAAGGTTTCCGCCGTCGCGCCCGAGTATCGGGTCATCGAGGCCCCGGCCCGGGTCTTCTCCTCCCAGCATGCGGTGGAGGCGGCCTACAAGGCAGGTGAGTTGAACCAGGACGCCGTCATCGTGGTGCGCCACAACGGCCCGGCCGCCAACGGCATGCCGGAGCTGCACAAGTTGATGCCGGTGCTTGGCAACCTGCAGAAGGCGGGTCACAAGGTGGCCCTGGTCACCGACGGTCGCCTCTCCGGCGCCTCCGGCAAGATCCCGGCCGCCATCCACGTCACCCCGGAAGCGCTGCACGGCGGGGCCATCGGCCTGCTCGCCGATGGCGACCTGCTGCGGGTGGATGCCGAGTCCGGTCGCCTCGACTGCCTGACCGATTTGAGTGGCCGTACCCAGGCCGAGATCGACCTCACCCTGGAACAAGAGGGGTGGGGCCGTGAACTGTTCAGCGTGATGCGTCGCGCGGTATCGAGCGCCGAGTGCGGCGCCACCATCTTTGACTGAGGAAGAGCTATGCAGAACTGGAAAGTGACCCCTGCCGAGGTGTTTGCCGCCTCCCCCCTGGTACCCGTGATGGTCATCAACGACCTGGAGCAGGCCCTGCCGATGGCCAAGGCGCTGCTGGATGGCGGCATCTCGGTGTTCGAGATCACCCTGCGCACCCCGGTGGCGCTGGACGCCATCGCCCTCATCGCCAAGGCGATGCCGGATGCCATGGTCGGTGCCGGTACCGTGCTCAACTGCGCGCAGTTTGATGCCGCCGTCGCTGCCGGTGCCCGCTTCGTCATCTCCCCGGGCATGACCCCGGCCCTGCTGGCCCACGCGGCCAAGAGCACGGCGCCGCTGATCCCGGGCGTGGCCACCCCGTCCGAGGTGATGCAGGCGCTGGAAGCGGGCTACGACCACCTCAAATTCTTCCCGGCCGAGGCGAACGGCGGCACCAAGGCACTCTCCGCCATCGCGGCGCCTCTGCCCCAGGTGAAGTTCTGCCCCACCGGCGGCATCGGACCGAAAAACGTGGCCGACTACCTGGCACTGAAATGTGTGGCTACCGTCGGCGGCTCCTGGATGCTGCCGGCAGACGCCGTCAAGAGCGGCAACTGGGAGGAGGTGACCCGCCTCTCCCGGGAAGCGGTTGAATTGGTTAAACGCTAAGCAAATATCGTTTAGAAAAATTAAACAGGCCACCCCCGGGTGGCCTGCTGTTTTTCCGCCCCCGGAGGGGGTGGGCCGTTTGCTTCCGGTCTCGCCCTGGCTTAAGGTCGGGGGCCGCCCCTCTCCCCTGGAGCCTTCATGTCCTGTCTGCATCCATCCTACCCGCAAGGGCACTTCACCGCGCTGCACTGCCACCCCCATGCCCAATACTGCTATCTGCAGGACGGGGGCGGCATCATCACGGGGCGAGGGGAGGGAGAACTGCTGGTGGCGGGCCAGATCTGCTTTATTCCGGCGGGGTGGGAGCACGAGTTTCGCGTGCTGCGCCGCTCCCGACTCTCCCTCCTCTATGTGCCGACGTCGGCCCGTACCGCCTTCGGCCCCTTGCAGGCCAGCCCACTGCTGGCGGGCCTCTTCGCCCGCCTGTCCGAGCTGGCCGAGGAGGAGGTGAAAGGGGCCTATCTGACGGTGCTTGGCCAGGAGCTGGAGCGCGCCGACCCGCTCGCGGCGCGCATTCCCCTCGCCGGGGCGCTGGACCCGCGCCTGCTGCGGGTGCTGGACAGGGTGTGCCAGGCACCCGCCATCCATCTGACGCTGACGGCGCTGGCGGCAGATTGCGGCGCCTCGGTGCGTACCCTCAACCGGCTCTTCCTCCAGCAGCTGGGGTGCAGCTTTCGCCAGTGGCGGGAGCAGGTGGTGCTGGGACGGGCGCGCCAGTTGCAGCACCGGGGGCTCACGCTGGCCCAGATCGCCGATCGGCTCGGCTACGAGGATCCCGGCGCCTTGTCCCGCGCCCTCCAGCGCCTTGCTCGGCGCGAACCGGCGGCCTGAGGGCCCGTCGTCTGCCTTCCTGCCCGCCATGGCGGTGTCTGCGGGTTGCCGGCAGTCAGCGCCGCGAGCCGATATCCGCATCCTCCTTGCTGCCTGCCAGCAGACAGGTCACCTCGTCGGTGTGGCAGATCCGATCGCCGCGAAAGGTGAAGAGGCCGCTCACCTTGCAGACCAGGGTGCCTCCGTCCTGGCGGGTGGCCCGTACCACATGGGTCGAGTGCACCCGCTCCCCCTGCGCCAGGGTGGCGACAAACTCGATGCTCGCACCGGCCAGATGGCGGCGCAGTGTGGCGATGTGCTGGTGAAACGCCGGGTAGTCGAGCCGCTCGCCGTTCACCTCCTGGCAGTAGTCGGGGGTGAACCAGGCGTCGAGCTCCGACAGGGGGAAGGCGGGATCGCAGATGACGCGCTGCAGGCAGGCTTTCAATCGTTCGGTGTGGTGCATGGTCTGCTCCTGACAGGGTGGATGGAGGAGCCAGCATAGGCCAGGGGGCGGCGAGGGGAGAGGGGAGAAGGCGCCATCATGGCGGTCGAACGCGCCATGATGGACGGGGATCAGCCGAGGCTTTCCCCCTCATAGAGGGAGAAGCCGATGTCCTTGCACCTGGTCGCCAGCGGCTGGCCGCCGAGGCGGGCCAGCAGCATGATGGCGGCTTCGCGACCTATGGTCTCGCGGGGGGTGACGATGCTGGCGAGCTTGGGGGTCATGGCGTGGCCGATGTCGAGGGCGTTGCTGCCGGCGATGGCCACCTGCTGGGGCACCGGGATCCACCTGGCCTGGCATTGCAGCAGGGCCCCCACTGCCAGGTCGTCGTTGGTGCAGAACAGGCCGTCGAGATCGGGGAAGCGCGCCATGGCCTGGGCCAGCAGCTCTCCCCCCAGGGTGAAGCTGGAGGATTGCTCCGTCAGCAGGTGCTGGCCGGTCAGACCGAAATCGGCCATCGCCTGGTAGTAGCCTTCCATTCGCAGCTGGGTGCGCACGTCTAGCCGGGCGCCGAGGTAGATCACCTTGCGCCGTCCCCGGCGCAGCATCTCTGTTACCATGGCCCGGGCGGCGGCCCGGTGATCCATGCCCACCACCATGTCGATGGGGGAGAGGGGCAGATCCATGGTCTCCACCACCGGGATGCCGGCGGTGGCGATCATCTTGCGGGTGCGCTCGGTGTGCTGGGTGTCCGAGAGGATGAGCCCGTCCACGTTGTAGGAGAGGAGGGAGGCGACCTGCTCCTCCTCCCGCTCCGGGCTGTAGCCGTAGTGGGCGAGCAGGGTCTGGTAGCCGGCGGGCCGGGTCACCGCCTCGATGCCGTGGATCACCGCCGAGAAGACCTGGTTGGAGAGGGAGGGGATCAGGATGCCGATCGCCTTGCTGGTGGCGTTCGACAGCATGTCCGGCGCCCGGTTCGGGATGTAGCCGAGCTCCTCCACCGCGGCGGCGATGCGCTCGCGGGTCCCTTCGGCCACGGCGGACGGGTCGCGCAGGTAGCGGCTGACGGTCATCTTGGTGACACCGGTCAGGTCGGCAATGTCCTGCAGGGTAGGGCGGCGCTTGCGGGTGTCGTTCATCTGGGGATCCGGCAAAAAATGTTACACGTAACATTACCGTTTTTGCACGGCAATGTCAGCATATGACGCCATCAACAGGGGGCAGGGGATGATCAAGGGCAGGTGTTTCGAGGGGGTCCACTTCGAGCAGCAGGAGGTGGAGGGGGAGCAGTTCCAGGGGTGCCGCTTCATCGGCTGTCACTTCTCCTGGCTGGATCTCGGGGAGAGCCGCTTCGTCGACTGCAGCTTCTATGACAGGGAACGGGAGCTGGGATGCCTGTTTCAGGGCTGCGATCTGAGGGAGGCGAGCTTCCTGCGCTGCGATCTCACCCTGGCGGACTTCGGCCGCAGCCAGTGTCTTGGGCTGGAGATGCGCGACTGCCAGGCCATGGGGATCAACTTCGCCCATGCCAGCTTCGCCAACCGGATCACCGCCAAAAGCTACTTCTGCGAAGCCCACCTCACCGGCAACAACTTCAGCTACGCCAACTTCGAAAGCTGCCTGCTGGAGCGGTGCGAGCTTGCCGGCAACCGCTGGCAGGGGGCCAACCTGCTGGGCGCCTCCCTGGCAGGCTCGGATCTCAGCGGCTCCGAGTTCGGGCAAATCGACTGGACCAGCTTCAACCTGCAAGGCTGCGATCTGCGCCAGTGCGATCTGCCCGGTCTGGATCTGCGCCGGGTCAACCTCGCCGGGGTGCAGATCAATGAAGATCAGCAGCAGGGGCTGCTGGAGCAGATCGGGCTGGTGGTCTTCCCCTGAGCGGGGTGGAAAAGAGGTAAGTTTTCATCATCGGGGCGGGCGGTGTGGTGCCTCCCCTGCCAAGCAAAAAGCCTGCGCGATGCAGACTTTTTGTCAGGTGAAGTGGTAAACGACGCGGTGTTGCTGTCTTTTGCTCCCTGCCCCCCCTCGCGGGAGAAGGGCTGGGGATGAGGTAGCGGACTCCGATCGGGCACCGACAAGGCGGGCCTAGCGTCTGGCCAGCCACTTGGTCGGGTTGATGGCCTCGCCCTGATAGCGGATCTCGAAGTAGAGGCCGGAGCGCTCCTGTCCGCCGCTGTCGCCGACCAGGGCCACGGGCTCACCCTGCTCCACCTTTTGTCCCACCTGGCGCAGCAGCGACTGGTTGTGGCCGTAGAGGCTCATGTAGCCCTTGCCGTGGTCGATGACCAGCAGCATGCCGAAGCCGTCGAGCCAGTCGGCGTAGACCACCTGTCCCGGTGCCACCGCCTTGACCTGGGTCCCTTCGCTGGCGCCGATCAGGGTGCCCTTCCACTTCAGCTCGGCGGTACGTGGCGAGCCGTAGGAGATGAGGATGGGGCCCTGCACCGGCCAGCGCAGGTTGCCACCCGTGCTCAGACCGCCGTAGCCGTTGCTGCTTGCCTTGGCGCTGTTGCGGGCGGCTGCTTGCTGCTGCGCCACCTTGGCCTGCTGTTCGGCGACGCGTTGCTGCTGGGCCGCCAGCCGCTGCTGTTCGCCGACCTGGCGCTGCTGGGCTGCGATCCGCTGCTGCTCCTCGATGCGTTTCTGCTCGGCTGCCAGGCGCTGGGCCTCCAGACGGCGCTGGCGCTCCTGCTCGGCCTTGATCTTGGCGAGGCGCTCCCGCTCGGCCCGTTCGCGGCGTTCCTTTTCTTCCTGCTGACGACGCAGCTCTTCCAGCCGCGCCTTGAGCGCCTTCTCCGCCTTGACCAGCTTGTCGAGCTTCTGCTCGTCGGCCTGCACTGACTGCTGCAACTGGTTGCGCACCTTGGCACGGCTCTGCTGGCTGGCCAGCAGGCTCTGGTGATGCTCCTGCTGCTCGCCGAGCAGGGTCTGGAGGCGGTTCTCGGTCTCCCTGGTGGCCTGCTGGTTCTTGGCCAGCTTGTCACGGGTGGCGCGCAGGGCTTCAATGGCCTCGATACGGGCCTTGTTGAGGTAGTCGAAATAGTCGAGGGCGCGGCTCAGTTTGGCCGGATCCTGCTGGTTGAGCAGCAGTTTGAGGTAATCGTGGTTGCCCGCCTGGAAGGCGCTTTCCGCCTGCTTGGCCAGCAACTGCTTCTGGTGTTTTGCTTGCTGCTCCAGTGCCAGCTTGTCCTGCTGCAGGGACGCCAGCTTCTGCTGGTTCTGCCGGAGTTGCTGTCTGGTCTGCTCGAGTTTGGCGGCGGCAGCCGAAATGGCCTGCTCGTCAGCCTTGAGCTGGGTGTTGAGCTTGGCAAGCTCCTGCTTGCTGAGCTTGAGGGTCTGTTGCTGTTCCTTGATCTGGGATTGCATGGCGCCCAGCTGCTGGTTCGCAGCCCGGGCTGTGCCGGTACCGCCGATCAGGCAAAAAAACAGCGCGCCGGCCAACAGGCCGACGCGACTGGTTTTCTGTGAAATAATTTCGCATCCCCGCATGGGGCAGGATTATTTCAGAATCATCAGGGGCTTGCCAGTCATTTCCGGCGGCACCGGCAGACCCATCAGGGTCAGCATGGTGGGGGCCAGATCGGACAGTTTGCCACCTTCGGCGACCTCGGCTTTACGACCGAAGTAGATGAGGGGAACCGGCAGATTGGTGTGGGCGGTGTGGGCCTGACCAGTCTCTTCGTCCATCATCTTCTCGGCGTTGCCATGGTCGGCGGTGATGAGGCACTCGCCACCCACTTCCGCCAGGGCGTCGGTGACGCGACCGATGCAGTGGTCGACCGCTTCACAGGCTTTGACGGCCGCATCGAACACGCCGGTGTGGCCGACCATGTCGCCGTTCGGGTAGTTGCAGATGATGACGTCGTACTTGCCGCTCTTGATGGCCGCAACCAGCTTGTCGGTCAGCTCTTCGGAGCTCATCTCCGGCTGCAGGTCATAGGTAGCTACTTTCGGGCTCGCCACGATTTCGCGATCTTCGCCAGTGAAGCACGCCTCTTCGCCACCGTTGAAGAAGAAGGTGACGTGGGCGTACTTCTCGGTCTCGGAGATGCGCAGCTGGGTCTTGCCCTGCTTGGCCAGCCACTCACCCAGGGTATTGACCAGGGCGGTGGGCGGATAGGCGCAGGCGGTTTTGATGTCGGCCGCGTATTCGGTCAGCATCACGAAGTGCAGCGCCGGGGTGGCGGTGCGGGCGAAGCCGGTGAAGTCGGTATCGACGAAGGCGCGGGTGATCTCGCGGGCGCGGTCGGCACGGAAGTTCATGAAGATCAGCGCATCGCCGTCGATCATCGGTACAGCGTCGCCGATGCGGGTGGCCTTGACGAACTCGTCGTTCTCGTCGCGGGCATAGGCGGCGGCCAGCGCGTCGGTGGCGTTGTCGGCGGTGAATTCGCCCTTGCCCTGGGTCATCAGGTCATAGGCCTGCTGTACGCGATCCCAGCGGTTGTCGCGGTCCATGGCGTAGTAACGACCGATCATGGAGGCGAAACGACCCTTGCCCAGTCGGGCAAACAGGGCGTCGAACAGCTCGATGGAGGACTGGGCACTGCGCGGCGGGACGTCGCGGCCATCCAGGAAGGCGTGGAAGTAGATCTGCTCGGCGCCACGCTTGGCGGCCATCTCGATCATGCCCATGATGTGCTCTTCGTGGCTGTGTACGCCACCCGGGGACATCAGACCCATGATGTGCACGGCCTTGCCCTTGGTCACGGCAGCGTCGACAGCCTTGGCCAGCTCGACGTTCTGGAAGAAGTCGCCGTCCTGGATGTCCTTGGAGATGCGGGTCAGCTCCTGATAGACGACGCGACCGGCACCGATGTTGGTGTGGCCCACTTCGGAGTTGCCCATCTGGCCGTCCGGCAGACCCACGTCCAGGCCGGAGCCGGAGATCAGGGTGCTGGTGTAGTCACGGGCCAGGCGATCCAGATTGGGGGTCTTGGCGGCAGCAACGGCGTTGTACTCTTGCTTGGTGCTGTAGCCCCAACCGTCCATGATGACCAGAACCAGCGGTTTCTTAGCTGTTGACATAAGGCTATGTCCTCTCGGATAGGAATGAATTGCGGGAAGTGAAACTAGCGTAATATTACTACATCTGCCGAAATAGTCACCTGATAGCCAAGTCCCTCTCCAGCCTCGCTTTTTAACTGTTATCCCGCTGTTTTAGGCATGTTGCCGGCTTGTCTGCCGCGGCGGGCTTTCCTCTGTTTCCCCCCTCTTTTCGGCATGGCGCATCCTCTCGTTCGGCCCGGTTGGAGGAGGAAGAATCGGCAGCCATCCTTGATGGGAGCTTGCTCTCGCTTTGCCGCCAAGATGGCTGATCTTATGCAGGGCCCCATGTATACTCGGGCCCTTGTCTTGGTCCCTGGATAGTTGAAGATGCAAGAGTATTTGGATTTCGCGGCCCGCAATCCGCTGCTGACCGCAGCCTGGTTGGGCCTGGCAGGCACCCTGGTGTATACCACTGTGCGTGCTCGTTTTTCTCCGGTGAAGGCGGTCAACAACCACGCCGCTACCCTGCTTATCAACCGTGAAAATGCCACCGTCGTGGACATTCGCAGTCAGGATGAATTTGCCAAGGGCCATCTGGCCGGGGCCCATCACCTGCCGCTCGCCCAGATCCAGGCGAATAATCTGGGTCCGGTTGAAAAGCACAAGGATGCCCCCATCATAGTGGTGTGCGAGTCGGGGATGACCGCTGGTGGCGCGGGTCGCCAACTGAGCAAGGCCGGTTTCAAGCAGGTGTATGTGCTCAGCGGTGGCATGGCCCAATGGCGTGCAGACAATCTGCCGGTGACCAAAAAACGCTGATTTAAGGGCCTGCGCCCACTCATTATCTTAAAAAGGAATCAAACGAAATGGCTGACGAAATCAACAACCAGGAAGTGCAACCGGAATTCCACATCCAGCGTGTCTACACCAAGGATGTCTCCTTCGAAGCCCCGAATACCCCACACATCTTCCAGAAAGAGTGGCAGCCGGACGTCAAGCTGGACATGGACACCAAGACCAATGTCCTGGCCGACAGCGTCTATGAAGTGGTGCTGACCCTGACCGTCACCTGCAAGCTGGAAACCGAGACCGCCTTCCTGTGCGAAGTGCAGCAAGCCGGCATCTTCACCATCGGCAACCTGCCTGAGCCGCAACTGGCCCACTGCCTGGCGGCCTTCTGCCCGAACATCCTGTTCCCGTATGCCCGCGAAGCGGTGTCCAACCTGGTGAGCAAGGGTTCCTTCCCGCAACTGAACCTGGCACCGGTCAACTTCGACGCCCTGTTCGCCCAGCACATGGCGCAGGTACAGGCCCAGCAGGCGACTGCGGAAGCCTGATAATGGCCGACCAGATCGCAATCTCGGTCCTGGGGGCGGGGTCTTATGGCTCCGCCCTTGCCATTTCTCTGGCGCGCAATGGTCATCCGACCCTGCTGTGGGGTCACGACCCTGCCCATGTAGCCGAGCTGGAACAGGATCGCTGCAACAAGGCATTCTTGCCGGATGTCCCCTTCCCGGCCGATCTGCAACTGACGTCGGATCTGCAGGCGGCGGTGCAAGCCGCTCCCGTGCTGCTGCTGGTGGTGCCGAGCCATGTGTTCGGCCAGGTACTGGCCCGGGTCAAACCCTTCCTGCGCCCGGATACCCGGATCGCCTGGGCCACCAAGGGGCTGGAGCCGGACAGCGGCCGTCTGCTGCAAGAGGTGGCGCGGGAGGTGCTGGGGGATGCCATTCCACTGGCGGTCATCTCGGGCCCGACCTTCGCCCGCGAGCTGGCCGCCGGTCTGCCGACAGCCATCTCGGTGGCGTCGACCCACGACGACTTCGCCGACGATCTCTCCCTGCTGCTGCATTGTGGCCGTTCGTTCCGGGTCTATACCAATCCGGACTTCATCGGTCTGCAACTGGGCGGGGCGGTCAAGAACGTCATCGCCATCGGTGCCGGTCTCTCCGACGGACTCGGTTTTGGCGCCAATGCCAGGACCGCGCTCATCACCCGGGGCCTGGTAGAGATGCAGCGTCTGGGCGCCGCGCTGGGTGCCGACGCCAAGACCTTCATGGGGATGGCGGGGCTCGGGGATCTGGTGCTTACCTGTACCGACAATCAGTCGCGCAACCGTCGCTTCGGGCTGGCCCTAGGGGCCGGCAAGGATGTGAACACCGCCATGACCGAGATCGGCCAGGTGGTGGAAGGCTATCGCAACACCAAGGAGGTGCATCTGCTGGCGGCCCGCTGTGGCGTCGAGATGCCCATCTGCGAGCAGATCTTCAAGGTGCTGTACGAAGGCAAGAATCCGAAAGAGGCGGCCATCGCCCTGCTGTCGCGAGACAAGAAGGACGAGTGATCCGCCCGCTGCAGAATGCAAAAGGCCCCGCCAGCTGGCGGGGCCTTTTCTTTGCCGCATGTCTTTGCGACAGCGGCAGCAAATCAGTAGTAGGAGTGGTCGCCGCGCTGGTGCTCGGTGGCATCCTTGACGCCGTTGAGCTCGCCCGGGAATTTCTCCAGCAACTGCTTCTCGATCCCCTCTTTCAGGGTGTAGTCGACCATGGAGCAACCGTTGCAACCGCCGCCAAACTGCAGGATGGCCAGTTTGTCGTCGGTCAGCTCGACCAGGGTGACCTTGCCGCCGTGACCGGCCAGCATGGGGTTCACCTCGGACATCAGCACGTATTCGATGCGGTCGATCAGCGGGGCGTCGTCGGCCACCTTGCGCATCTTGGCGTTGGGGGCTTTCAGGGTGAGCTGGGAGCCCATCTGATCGGTGACGAAATCGATGGTGGCATCCACCAGGAAGGGGGCGCTCAGGGGATCGACCAGGCAGTCGAAGCCGCTGAAGGGCAGGTGCTGATCTTCCGGATCGACCGCGTCGGGTGGGCAATAGGATACGCCGCACTCGGCATTCTGGGTTCCCGGATTGACCACAAACACCCGGATGTTGGTGCCATCAGGCTGCTTCTCCAGCAACTTGCGGAAGTGGGCCTGGGCGGTGTCGGAAATGCTGATCATCACTATCCTCATAAACCTGAGTGTACGACTAGGGTATTCATGATAACTCGCTTGGCGGGGCTTGGGTAGCGTGCCGATGGCGAGCCTGTGAGCCCGGGCGTATCGGAATCATGCCGCCAGCGGCCTCCCGGGCCGGATCCCTGCCCGGTTATTTCAGGTGTCGGAGGGTACGGCAGATGGCCCACACCTCTACCGTGGTGACGCCGTGCTGATGGAGCAACCGGGTGAGTTGACCTGCGGTGGCGCCCGTGGTGACCACATCGTCGAGCAGTGCCACATGCCGGTAGTGGTGAGGTTCTATTTCGAAGGCGCCACGCAGATTGCGTCGCCGCTGGCCGGCACTGAGCCGGGTCTGTTGCGGGGTCGACCTTGTCCGGCGCAGTACGCTGCTGTCGCAAGGAATGCCGGTGAGTGCGCTCAGGGCATGGCCGATTTCTTCTGCCTGATTGAAGCCGCGCCACCACTGGCGCCACCAGTGCAGGGGAACCGGAATGATGACCTGCGGCGGATTGGCGAGGTCCAGATGGTCTGCCAGCAGGCGGGCAAGCAGCGGCGCGAGCAGGATCTGACCGGAATACTTCAGCCGGGGGATGAGTTGGGCATAAGGTGCCTGATAATCGCCGATCACCTGCAAACGCTCCCAGGGGGTGGGTCTGCGCTGGCATCGTCCGCACAGCAGTTCGCTCTCGCGATGTTGCTCCGGCAGCGGTGCTGCACACATCAGGCATCGTCTGTCGTGTTGGCGCTGGGCGTGGCGGCACCAGGAGCACAACAAGGGCGTCTCGTCACAGGGCTGGCGACAGAGCAGGCACAGACCGAGCCAGTCGGACTGGGTGCCAAGGATCGGACTTGCTTTGGCGAGCAGCCGCTTTAACATGCAGGCTCCAAGCAGATAAACAGGGATCTTGAGTCTAGATGAGCGTATCGGTTGAGCGGTTTGGCCAGGGCCCGGACCTGGTGTTGTTGCATGGCTGGGGCATGAACGGGGCCGTCTGGCACGGTATTGCCCAAGAACTGGCTGCCCACTATCGGCTGCATCTGGTGGACCTGCCCGGCTTTGGCAACAGCCCCCTGCAATCAGGAACAGACTACACCCTGCCCTGGCTGGCAGAGCAGGTGGCGGCCATATTGCCTGAAAAATGCCATCTGCTCGGCTGGTCCCTCGGTGGTCTGGTGGCGAGTCAGTTGGCGCTGACCATGCCTGAACGCCTTCACTCTCTCATTACCGTAGCCAGTTCTCCCTGCTTCATGGCCCGCGACGAGTGGCCCGGGATTGCCCCCAAGGTGCTGGCGGGGTTCAACCAGATGCTGGCCGGCGACTTCATGCAGACCATAGAGCGTTTCCTCGCGATCCAGGCCATGGGCAGCGAGCACGCCAGAAATGACATTCGCCAGTTGCGTCACTGGCTGGCGGAGCGACCCGCTCCCCGGCTTGCGGCCCTGGAGGCGGGTCTGGGCCTGCTGGCCGAGGTCGATCTGCGGGATGAACTGATCGGCCTGGATCTGCCCTGGCTGCGTCTTTACGGCAGGCTGGATACCCTGGTGCCGAAGGCCGCCATTCCCTTGCTGGATGCGAGTTACCCTGCCAGCCACAGTCTGGTGCTGGAGAAGGCATCCCATGCCCCCTTCATCTCCCATCCAGAGCAGTTCATCACCCTCCTGCGGCAGTTCATTGACTGAGATTTGAGCGGCAGGCTTCAATAACTCGTCAGGTTGATGGATAATTAGCCAACCCTACAGAGGAGTGTGCCAATGCGTATCGAATCAGCCATGACGGCAGGCGTGCAGGGGTTCCAACGGGCCGAGCAGTTGGCGGGCCAGGCTTCCAGCCAGATCGCCCGTCTCAATACGCCAGCGGGTGAGCAGGTGCAGTTGCCGGATGAACTGGTGAATCTCAAGGTGGCCGAGCTGCATGCCGGGGCATCCGCCAAGGTGATCCAGACGGCCAGCGACATGCTGGGCACCCTGATCGATATCCGGGTGTGACATGAACATCAACGTCAGTCTGCCGACCATCATTCCGAATCAACTGCAGCCGCAGACGGAATCGGCACAGACTGACAACCGCCGCGCAGAACTGGTGCCCCCCAGCCGCCAGAGTGAGGCGTCCAACGCCGAGTCCGGCGTCGGTTCCCAGAAAGAGAGATCCCGGGCCGCCCAGGCCAATCCCGCCGCCCCATCCTCGTCCACGAAAGAGAACGGCCAGACCGGCCCCGTGATGGTGGCGCACCGTTTTGTCGAGGCAACGGGGGAGGAGGGGGAGCGTCGACAACGTCAGGAGGGTGAACAGCAGGAGCAGCAAAAGCAGCAGCGTCAGGTGGCTGCGCTGGTCGAACGGGATCTCGAAGTTCGCAAGCACGAGCAGGCGCACCAGGCAGCCGGCGGCGAGCATGCGGGGAGCCCTACCTACCAGTTTTCCCGTGGGCCGGATGGCAAGCGTTATGCCACCGGGGGGGAGGTGGTCATCGACATGGGGACCATTCCCGGGGATCCCGCCGCGACCATCGCCAAGATGCAGCAGGTGCGTGCCGCTGCACTGGCTCCCGATGAACCATCGTCACAAGACATGAGTGTGGCCCGTGCCGCCTCTGGCAAGGAGGCACAGGCCCGCAAGGATCTGATGACCCTCAGGCAGGAAACCACAGGCCCGCTCGGTGCTTATATGGACAATCGAAACCAGGTGATTGCCAGGCACTATCAGCAAGCGGTGAGGCCAGCCTCCCCGCATAGCCTGAGTCAGGACGTTTGATCCCGCTCTGTGCTGGCATGAAAAAGCCCCTTTCGGGGCTTTTTTGCATTCTGGGGGCTTATTTCTTCAGTTTCGACAGGGCAGCCGCGAAGGCGTTGCCCATGGCACCCTCGGCCGGAGCGCTCTGACGGGGCGCCTGTTTCGGTCGGGCGTTGCCGGTGTGACGCGGCTCGGCCGGTTTGCGTGCAGGCTGGCCGGCTTTTTCATCCAGACGCATGGTAAGACTGATGCGTTTGCGCGGTACGTCGACTTCCAGCACCTTGACCCGGACGATGTCACCGGCCTTGACCACCTCGCGGGGATCCTTGACGAAGCGATCGGTGAGGGAAGAAATGTGCACCAGCCCGTCCTGATGGACGCCGATGTCGACGAAGGCGCCGAAGTTGGTGACGTTGGTGACCACACCCTCCAGCACCATCTCGGGCACCAGATCGCTGATTTTCTCCACCCCTTCCTTGAAGGTGGCGGTCTTGAACTCGGGACGCGGGTCGCGGCCGGGCTTGTCCAGCTCGCCGATGATATCGGTGACGGTAGGCACCCCGAACTGCTCGTCGGTGTAGTCGGTGGGCTTGAGGGTGCGCAGCAGGCTGCTGTTGCCGAGCAGGCTGTCCACGGTCTGCTCCAGCTTGGCGAGGATCCGCTCCACCACCGGGTAGGATTCCGGGTGCACCGCCGAGCCGTCCAGCGGGTTGCTGCCGCCCCGAATGCGCAGGAAGCCGGCGCATTGCTCGAATGCCTTGGGCCCTAGTCGGCCAACTTTCAGCAACTGCTGACGACTCTTGAAGGCGCCGTTCTCGTCGCGGTAGGCGACGATGTTCTGGGCCAGGGTCTGGGAGAGGCCGGAAACCCGGTTGAGCAGGGCGACCGAGGCGGTATTCACATCCACCCCCACCGCGTTCACGCAATCCTCGACCACCGCGTCGAGGCGGCGGGCCAGCTGGCTCTGGCCGACATCGTGCTGGTACTGGCCCACACCGATGCTCTTGGGATCGATCTTGACCAGCTCGGCCAGGGGATCCTGCAACCGGCGGGCGATGGAGACGGCGCCGCGAATGGAGACGTCGAGATCCGGGAATTCCAGGGAGGCGAGCTCGGAGGCGGAGTAGACCGATGCCCCCGCTTCACTCACTACTATCTTCTGTGCCTTGGCGGCCGGGTAGCGCTCGAACAGATCGCTCACCAGGCGGTCGGTTTCCCGGGATGCGGTGCCGTTGCCGATGCTGATGAGCTCGACCTTGTGCTTCTGGCACAGCTCGCTCAGGGTCTTGAGACTCTGGTCAACCTGGCGTTTGGGTTCGAACGGATAGATGGTCGCGTGATCGACCAGCTTGCCGGTGGCATCCACCACCGCCACCTTGACCCCGGTGCGGATGCCGGGATCCAGCCCCATGGTGCAGCGCATGCCGGCCGGTGCCGCCATCAGCAGATCCTTGAGGTTCATGGCGAACACCTTGATCGCCTCCTCCTCCGCTGACTCGCGGATACGGCCGATCAGCTCGGTTTCCATCTGCAGGGAGAGCTTGATCTTCCAGGTCCAGCTCACCACCCCCTGCAGCCACTTGTCGGCCGGGCGGTGTTGCAGGTTGAGTTTGAGGTGATGGGCAATGATCCCTTCGCAGGGGCTGGTACCCTCATCCTCGCCGGTGACCAGCGCCAGGTTGAGGATCCCCTCGTTGCGGCCGCGCAACATGGCCAGCACCCGGTGGGAGGGGGCCTTGTGCAGGGGTTCGTCGTGTTCGAAGTAGTCCTTGAATTTGGCCCCTTCCTGCTCCTTGCCGGCCACCACGCGGGCACGCAGGGTGGCGTTGTGCCACAGGTAGTCCCGCAACTTCTCAAGGAGATCGGCCTGCTCGGCGAAGCGCTCCATCAGGATGTAACGGGCACCGTCGAGGGCGGCCTTGCCGTCGGTGATCCCCTGCTCGGCATTGAGGAAGCGAACCGCCTCTTGCTCGGGATCCTTCATGGGGTCACCCAGCAGCAAATCCGCCAGTGGCTCCAGCCCCGCCTCGATGGCCATCTGCCCCTTGGTGCGCCGCTTGGGCTTGTAGGGGAGGTAGAGGTCTTCCAGCCGGGTCTTGCTGTCGGCATCGTTCAGCTCGCGGGCCAGCTCGGGGGTCAGTTTGCCCTGCTCTTCAATGGAGCGCAGGATCACCTGGCGGCGATCCGCCAGTTCACGCAGGTAGCCGAGGCGGCTCTCCAGGGTACGCAGCTGGCTGTCGTCCAGACCGCCGGTCACCTCTTTGCGGTAACGGGCGATGAAGGGAACGGTCGCGCCTTCGTCCAGCAGGCGAACGGCTGCCTGCACCTGTTCCGGGCGGGCATTCAGCTCACCGGCGATCTGATGTTCTATTACGTGGCTTTGCATCGAGGGTCTCTTGGTCGGGTCCTGTCTAACTGGCCAGCGTGGGGCTATGTCGCCGAACAGGGGGTTTGTCCTGGCGATACTTTAGATACCTGCCAGGCCACTGCCGCGCGGGCCGGTTGGCGCCGCAAGGCGCCGGGTGTGAGCACTATATGGGGTCGGGCAGCGGGATGCCACCCTGGCCGACAAGGCGGGGAGGGGGTCTTCAGCTCGCCGGGTTGGCTCTCCTGCCCGCCCTGGGCGGTGACCGCCGGTATGACGGTGGCTGGCTCATTGGGAATAGCTGATCTCATTGACGTACCAGCAGGCGTCACCCACTGGCGTTTGCACCAAGGCTTCATCGCCCACCTCTTTCTTGAGCAGGGCACGGGCCATGGGGGAGTCGATGGAGATGTAATCCTTGCGGCCGAAGATCTCGTCATAGCCGACGATGCGAAAGCGCTTGGTCTCACCCTCGTCGTTTTCTACCTCGACCCAGGCGCCGAAGAAGACCTTGCCCTCCTGGGAGGGGGAGTAGTCGACTATGGTCAGCTCTTCCAGGCACTTGCGCAGGTAGCGAACCCGGCGGTCGATCTCCCGCAGGCGTTTCTTGTTGTACTGGTAATCGGCATTCTCGCTGCGATCACCCAGGCTCGCCGCCCAGGCCACTTTTTTGGTGACATCGGGCCTCTCCTCCCGCCAGAGCATGTCGTGCTCCTGCCGGAGCCTGGTGTAGCCTTCACGGGTAATGAGTTTGGTTTTCATGGGGTTATCACTCCCTCGCCAATTGCATCCGGTTGCTCGGGATCTTAGTCATTGTCGCCGCGCTGTCGAGCAAAAAGCAGAGCTGGCCATCCATCCCTCCCGGCTCCGGGGCCGAATGAGGGCAATAACCGGTAACATATTTATGCTTTGTGGTTGCAGGGGGCGGCTCTAGTATGAGGGGAGACAGAAAAGAGAGGTGGCAATGAGTCAGCAATACAAGGTCCTGGTGGTGGACGACGATCTGAAACTGCGTTCCTTGTTGGAGCGCTACCTCACCGAGCAGGGGTTTGTAGTGCGAGGTGTCGCCAACGGGGAGCAGGCCGATCGCCTGCTGACGCGTGAAAACTTCAGCCTGATGGTGCTTGATCTGATGCTGCCGGGGGAAGACGGCCTCTCCATCTGCCGCCGCCTGCGCGAGGCCGGCAACCAGATCCCTGTCTTGATGCTCACCGCCAAGGGGGACGAAGTGGATCGCATCGTCGGTCTGGAGATGGGGGCCGACGATTATCTGCCCAAGCCGTTCAACCCCCGTGAGCTGCTGGCTCGGATCCGCGCCGTGCTGCGCCGCCATACCGTGGAGCTGCCCGGCGCCCCTTCCGCGGCGGAGAAGATGGTGAGTTTCGGGGCCTACCAGCTCAATCTGGCGACCCGTGAACTGAGCCGTGATGGCGAACCGGTTGCCCTGACCAGCGGGGAGTTCGCCGTGCTCAAGGTGCTGGTGAGTCATCCTCGCGAACCGCTCTCCCGTGACAAGCTGATGAACCTGGCCCGTGGTCGCGAGTACACGGCCACCGAGCGCAGCATTGATGTGCAGGTCTCCCGCCTGCGCCGCCTGCTGGAACAGGACCCGGCCCAGCCTCGCTATCTGCAGACCGTCTGGGGTCTGGGGTATGTGTTCGTACCGGACGGTGAGAACGCATGAAGAAAGTGGGCAGCATGTTCTCCCGCATGCTCTGGTTTCTGGCTGCCGTGCTGGTGGTCTATCAAGTCGTCTCCTACGTTACCTTCTACAACTACCTGCTGGCGCCGACCGTCAAGCAGATCAGCCACCTGCTGGCAAACCAGGTCAAACTCATCTTTCCGGTGGACAACAACCAGCTGGCGCTCAGTGAAGATGCCGAGGCGCTGGTCTATGTGACCACTGGCAGCGACATCTATACCCAGAGCGAGGCGGAGCAGCACGGGCTGAATGATTCCAAGCCCTACCCTTATCTGGAGCAGAGCATCAGCCGCGAATTGAAAGGGGATACCAGGGTCAGAGTTGAAATCCAGGATCACTACATCATCTGGATCCAGCCTCCCCAGGCCAGCCAGATGTGGGTGCGCATTCCCCTGACTGAAATTGAAGATGACGACATCGAACCGCTCATCCTCTATATGAGCGTCTTGCTGGTGGTGACCCTGTTTGCAGCCTGGCGTTTTGCCCGTCAGCTGGTGCGACCGCTGGAGGATCTGGAAGCGGGGGCCGTGGCGGTGGCGCGCGGCAACTTTCCCGATGCCCTGGGGGAGCAGGGCTCGCGGGAGGTGCGCCGCCTGACCCGCACCTTCAACCACATGTCGAGCTCCATCAAGGGGCTGATCGAGGAGCGCAACCTGATGATGGCCGGGGTATCCCACGATTTGCGCACCCCTCTCACCCGCATTCGTCTCGCGACCGAGATGATGTCCTCGGGGGATGAGTACCTCAAGGAGAGCATCAATGCAGACATCGATGAGTCGAACGGTATCATTGATCAGTTCATCGACTACATTCGCCCGAACGAGGGACTCGATGCCCGGCCCGTCGACCTGACCCAGCTCATTCACGATGCGTTGCTGATGCAGACCGATCAGGGACTGGAAGTGGAGCTGCTCCTGCCGGAGGAGGCGGTGCGTGTGGCCTGCCATCCCATCAGCATTCGCCGTATCCTCAACAATCTGTCGGGCAACTCCCTGCGCTATGGCGCGACCCGGTTGCAGGCCGAGCTCAGGGATGATGGCCACTGGGTGCGGCTGCGACTCTCCGACAATGGCCCGGGGATCGCAGAAGAGGACTACTCCCGGGTGCTCAAGCCCTTCACCCAGGGCAATGTGGCGCGCACCGGTGGAGGCAGCGGGCTGGGGTTGGCCATCGTTGCCAAGATAGTCTCCCAGCATCACGGCACCATCAGGTTGGGGCGCTCCGAACTGGGGGGCTTGCAGGTGGAGATCCGGCTACCCAAGAACCAGCCGCTGGAGTGGATGGATTGAAAGCAGGGCGTATCGAGAGATGCGCCCTTTTGTCTGTCAGGCGTGGGGGTCGCTCACCTTGCGGTAGCGCTTGCCATATTTGAGTTGCTGGATAAGCAGGGCGGCGACGATGAGAGCCAACCCGATGGGGGTTGCCGGGTGAATGGTTTCGCCGATCAACAGGTTGAGCAGCACCAGAGAGGCAAACGGCGAGATGAAGATGAGGTTGCTGATGGGGGCTGTGTTGGTGGCGTGGCGCAGGGCCATCAGCCAGAGCACGAAACCGAAGCCCATCTCGAACAGCCCCACATAGATGGCGCCGGCCCATCCCTGCCAGGCGGTCATGGCAAAGTCCGAGAGCAACCAGGTCGCCACGATGATGAAGGGCAGGCTGATGAGGAAGCCGAGCAGCAGGCTGACGACGGGATCCCCCTGATTGCGGGTGTTGAGGATCCAGTAACCGGCCCAGATCAGGGTCGACACCAGCGCCAGCGTGACGCCGAGGGGGCTGTCGAACTGTAGACCGAACACGTCCCCCCTGGTGGCGATCACCAGGGCGCCGAAATAGCCGAGCACGATGGCGACGCCATCGCGGCGGCGCAGCCTTTGACCGAGGAAGGGAACGGCCAGCAGGCTGAGGGTGATGGCCCAGGTGTAGTTGAGAGTCTGTGCCTGCTGGGCGGGCAGCAGATCATATGCCTTGAACAGCAGCAGGTAATAGAGGAAGGGGTTCAGGACCCCGAGAGCGAGGTAGTAGAGGGGGCGACTCTTGATGTAGTCGAGCAGTAGCGGCAGTTTGCCCTGACAGGCCACGATGCACCCCAGGGTCAGGGTCGAGGTGCAGGCCGCGACCAGCAGCAGCTGTACCGGTTCAAAGTAGGCGAGGGAGATCTTGAAGGCGCTGGCCACCGTGGACCAGAGGGCGACGGCACAGAGCCCGTACTGGTAGGCTTTTTTCTGATTCTTGAGCATGGGATGCGTTCCGCAAACTGGGGCGAGGGCGCAGTCTATCAGCCTGTTTGCAACATTGTCGTTACCGTCTCGCCGATGGCGATGATTTGATCGCCTGGAGATCCATCTGCCACACAACATTGCGCACAATCTGTCCGCCTTCACTTGCGTGAGTGGAAAAAATCCGTATAATCCCCTCCGCTTGCCCATGAGGCAGCCAGACGATATGTCTGCTTGCTGAGCTTCCCGTTTACGAGTTGCCAGCCATACAGTCCTCCCGATATGGGAGGAAACGTGAAAAATCACACCTCTGGCGGGAGTAGTCCCGGTCGGGCGGCGTTGATTTATGTTCTTTTATCTATTGGAGCTCTGTCAATGCAGAACCAAAGAATCCGTATCCGCCTGAAGGCTTTTGATCATCGCCTGATCGATCAATCCACTGCGGAAATCGTTGAAACTGCTAAGCGCACTGGCGCGCAGGTTCGCGGTCCTATCCCGCTGCCGACTCGCAAAGAGCGTTTCACCGTTCTGATCTCCCCGCACGTCAACAAAGACGCGCGTGATCAGTACGAGATCCGCACTCACAAGCGTCTGGTAGACATCGTTGAACCGACTGACAAGACCGTTGACGCTCTGATGCGTCTGGATCTGGCAGCTGGTGTAGACGTCCAGATCAGCCTGGGTTAATTACGGAAAGAGGTTGATAACAATGACAATCGGTCTTGTAGGTCGCAAAGTGGGTATGACTCGCATCTTCACTGAAGATGGCGTTTCTATCCCGGTGACTGTTATCGAAGTTGAAGCTAACCGTGTAACTCAGGTCAAATCTGTAGAAACCGACGGCTACAACGCTATTCAGGTTACCACTGGCGCCAAGAAAGCCAGCCGCGTAACCAAGCCGGAAGCTGGCCACTTCGCCAAAGCTGGTGTAGAAGCCGGTCGCGGTCTGTGGGAATTCCGCCTGAACAACGGTGAAACTTTCACTGTTGGTAGCGAGCTGAAAGTAGATCTTCTCGCTGACGTTAAGCTGGTAGACGTTACCGGCACATCCAAGGGTAAAGGTTTTGCCGGTACTGTTAAGCGCTGGAACTTCCGTACCCAGGATATGACCCACGGTAACTCCCTGTCCCACCGTGTACCTGGCTCCATCGGTCAAAACCAGACCCCGGGCCGTGTATTCAAGGGCAAGAAGATGGCTGGTCACATGGGTGCTGAGCGTGTAACGACTCAGAACCTGGAACTGGTTCGTGTTGACGCTGAACGCAACCTGCTGCTCATCAAAGGCGCAGTACCGGGTGCAACCAACGGCAACGTGATCGTCAAACCTGCCGTCAAAGCGTAACGTCTGAGGAGATAGTAATGGAATTGGTAATGAAAGACGCCAAGAGCGCTCTTGAAGTTTCCGAGACTACCTTCGGGCGCGAATTCAACGAAGCTCTGGTTCACCAGGTTGTCGTTGCATATGCCGCTGGTGCCCGTCAGGGTACTCGTGCGCAGCTGACTCGCTCTGAAGTGTCTGGTGGCGGCAAAAAGCCGTGGCGTCAGAAGGGTACTGGTCGTGCCCGTGCTGGCTCCATCCGTTCGCCCATCTGGCGTTCCGGTGGTGTGACCTTTGCTGCTAAGCCGCAAGATCACAGCCAGAAAGTAAACAAGAAGATGTACCGCGGCGCTATCCGTAGCATCCTGTCCGAGCTGGTACGTCAAGAGCGCCTGATCGTTGTTGAGAAGTTCGGCATCGAAGCGCCGAAGACCAAAGAACTGATCGCCAAGCTGAAAGAAATGGAACTGACTGACGTTCTGATCGTGACTGCTGAAGTCGATGAGAACCTGTTCCTGGCTGCTCGTAACCTGTACAAAGTTGACGTGCGTGACGTTGCCGGTATCGACCCGGTCAGCCTGATCGCTTTCGACAAGGTTCTGATGACTGCTGACGCAGTTAAGCAAATCGAGGAGATGCTGGCATGATCCGTGAAGAGCGTCTGCTGAAAGTTCTGAAGGCTCCGCACATCTCTGAAAAGAGCACCATGGTCGCAGAAAAGCAGAACACTATCGTGTTCAAAGTTGCTGTTGATGCCACCAAGGCGGAAGTCAAAGCTGCAGTTGCGAAACTGTTCGAGGTCGAAGTTGAGACCGTCCGTACCCTGAACATGAAGGGTAAGACCAAGCGCGCAGGTGCACGCGTAGGCCGTCGTTCCGATTGGAAAAAGGCTTATGTGACCCTGAAAGCTGGTCAGGACATCGACTTCATGGGCGCAGCCGAGTAAGAGGAGTTCTGAAAAATGGCAATCGTTAAGTGCAAGCCTACTTCTCCGGGCCGCCGCCACGTCGTCAAGATCGTCAACCAAGAGCTGTACAAGGGCAAGCCCTTCGCCGCTCTGCTGGACAGCAAAAGCAAGTCCGGTGGCCGTAACAACAACGGTCGTATCACCACTCGTCATATCGGTGGTGGTCACAAGCAACACTACCGTCTGATCGACTTCAAGCGCGACAAAGACGGCATTCCGGCCAAAGTTGAGCGTCTGGAATACGATCCTAACCGTACCGCAAACATCGCCCTGGTGCTGTATGCAGACGGTGAGCGTCGTTACATCCTGGCCCCGAAAGGCCTGAAAGCTGGTGATGCAATCGCCTCTGGTGCTGATGCTGCCATCAAGGTAGGTAACACCCTGCCGATGCGCAACATCCCGGTCGGTTCTACCGTTCACGCCGTTGAGATGAAGCCTGGTAAAGGTGCCCAGCTGGCTCGTTCCGCTGGTACTTTCATCCAGATCCTGGCTCGTGAAGGTAACTATGTAACTCTGCGTCTGCGTTCCGGCGAAGTACGTAAAGTTCTGGCCGAGTGCCGCGCTACCATCGGTGAAGTGGGTAACTCCGAGCACATGCTGCGTCAACTGGGTAAAGCCGGTGCTAACCGCTGGCGTGGTATTCGTCCGACCGTTCGCGGTATGGCGATGAACCCGGTTGATCACCCGCACGGTGGTGGTGAGGGTCGTAACAAGGGCATGCAGCCTGTGTCCCCATGGGGCCAGAAGGCTAAGGGCTTCAAGACCCGTAAGAACAAGCGTACCGACAAGTACATCGTACGTCGTCGTAACAAGTAATTGTTAACATAGAGGAATCACCATGCCACGTTCTCTCAAGAAGGGTCCATTTATCGACCTGCACTTGCTGAAGAAGGTAGAGAAAGCGGTGGAAAGCGGGGATAAAAAGCCGGTTAAGACCTGGTCCCGTCGTTCAATGATCATCCCGAACATGATCGGTTTGACCATCGCTGTCCATAATGGTCGTCAGCACGTTCCGGTTTTCGTTACCGAAGAAATGATCGGTCACAAACTGGGTGAATTCGCACCGACTCGTACTTATCGCGGCCATGCTGCTGATAAGAAGGCTAAGAAGCGCTAAGGGATAAATGATGGAAGCTATCGCTAAACACCGTTATGCCCGTACTTCTGCCCAGAAAGCTCGTCTGGTAGCCGATCAAGTACGTGGTCTGTCCGTAGACAAGGCTCTGAACATCCTGACCTTCAGCCCGAAAAAGGCTGCTGTTCTGGTGAAGAAAGTGCTGGAATCTGCCATTGCCAACGCTGAGCACAACGAAGGTGCCGATATCGACACCCTGCGTGTTGCCACCATCATGGTAGACGAAGGTCCCTCCATGAAGCGCATCCGCCCGCGTGCCAAAGGTCGCGCGGATCGTATCCTCAAGCGTACCGCTCACATCACTGTAGTGGTATCCGACGCTAAGGCTGGGAGATAAGCAATGGGTCAGAAAGTACATCCTAATGGCATTCGCCTGGGTATTACCAAGCCTTGGAATTCTACCTGGTTCGCGAACACCAAAGACTTCGCTGACAACCTGTACAGCGATTTCCAAGTACGCCAGTTCCTGACCAAGGAGCTGAAAAACGCTTCCTTGTCCAAGATCACTATCGAGCGTCCGGCCAAGAGCATCCGTGTGACCATTCACACCGCTCGTCCGGGTGTCGTGATCGGCAAGAAAGGCGAAGACGTTGAAAAACTGCGCAAAGCTGTAGCCGCAATCGCTGGCGTGCCTGCTCAGATCAACATTTCCGAAGTCCGCAAGCCGGAGCTGGATGGCAAACTGGTTGCCGACAGCATCACTTCCCAGCTGGAGCGTCGCGTAATGTTCCGTCGTGCTATGAAGCGCGCCGTACAGAACGCCATGCGCCTGGGTGCCAAGGGCATCAAAGTGGAAGTTTCCGGCCGTCTGGGCGGTGCTGAAATCGCGCGTACCGAATGGTACCGTGAAGGTCGTGTGCCCCTGCACACCCTGCGCGCCGACATCGACTACGCAACTTCTGAAGCCCACACCACTTACGGTGTGATCGGCGTTAAAGTTTGGATCTTCAAGGGCGAAGTTCTGGGCGGTCTGGCTGCAGTCAATGCTGCCGCTGCTCAAGAGCAAGCTCCTGCGAAGCCCAAGCGTGACAACAAGCGCCGCGCTGCCAAGTAAGGAGATTCGGTAAATGTTGCAACCTAAGCGTACTAAATTCCGCAAGACCCACAAGGGTCGTAACCGCGGTCTGGCCAATGCCGGTAACGAAGTATCCTTCGGTACCTTTGGCCTGAAGGCGACATCTCGTGGTCAACTGACTGCTCGTCAAATCGAAGCAGCCCGTCGTGCCATGACCCGTCACGTTAAGCGTCAAGGCAAGATCTGGATCCGTGTGTTCCCGGACAAGCCCATCACCGAAAAGCCCCTCGAAGTTCGTATGGGTAAAGGTAAGGGTAACGTGGAATACTGGGTTTGCCCGATCCAGCCTGGCAAGGTTCTGTACGAGATGGATGGTGTACCTGAGGCTCTGGCGCGTGAAGCGTTTGCCCTGGCCGCAGCTAAGCTGTCTGTTCAGACCACTTTCGTAATTAAGACGGTGATGTGATGAAAGCCCAAGATCTGCGTCAAAAGAGCGTCGAAGAACTGAACCAGGAGCTGCTGGGTCTGCTGCGTGAGCAATTCAACATGCGCATGCAAGCTTCCACCGGCCAGCTGGCTCAGACTCACACTCTGAAACAAGTGCGTCGTGACGTCGCACGTATCAAGACTGTACTGACTGAGAAGGCAGGTGCGTAATGACTGACAAGATCCGTACTCTGCAAGGTCGTGTAATTAGCGACAAGATGGACAAGTCCATCACCGTCGCTATCGAGCGCAAGGTAAAGCACCCGATCTACGGTAAGATCATCAAGCGTACTACCAAGCTGCACGTGCATGACGAGAACAACGAGTGCAAGGCTGGCGATCTCGTGGAAATCCGCGAGTGCCGCCCGCTGTCCAAGACCAAGTCCTGGACCCTGGTTGCTGTCGTAGAAAAGGCCTAATTCGGTACTTTTTAGCCCAAACGGCCCCCCATCGGGGCCGTTTGTTTTTTAGGCTACCTTTTCAAAAATAGCTGTGTTATAGTTTCGCGCCTTTTGAAGGCAGCCAGATCCCATCAGGGATAAGAAGTAAACAAAGCGGAGCACTAAGATGATCCAGATGCAAAGTATGCTGGGTGTTGCCGACAACTCCGGCGCTCGCAGTGTAATGTGTATTAAGGTTCTGGGTGGTTCGCACCGCCGTTATGCCG
Source organism: Aeromonas sp. s4 (assembly GCF_040907855.1). NCBI lineage: Bacteria > Pseudomonadati > Pseudomonadota > Gammaproteobacteria > Aeromonadales > Aeromonadaceae > Aeromonas > Aeromonas sp. s4. The sequence continues at coordinate 88,194 of NZ_JBFOCP010000013.1, forward strand.
GCATCGGCGACATCATCAAGGTTTCCATCAAGGAAGCCATTCCTCGCGGTAAAGTGAAGAAAGGTGATGTGTATAACGCGGTGGTCGTACGCACCCGTAAAGGCGTTCGTCGTCCGGACGGCTCTGTCATCCGTTTCGACAACAATGCGGCTGTGTTGCTTAACAACAACCAACAGCCAATCGGTACTCGTATTTTTGGCCCGGTGACCCGTGAACTCCGTAACGAGAAGTTCATGAAGATTGTGTCCCTGGCACCCGAAGTACTGTAAGGAGTCGAACGATGGCAGCTAAAATCCGTCGCGAAGACGAAGTAATTGTTCTTACCGGCAAAGACAAGGGCAAGCGTGGCAAAGTCACTCAAGTCCTGATTGCAAAAGGTAAGGTAATCGTGGAAGGCATCAACCAGGTGAAGAAACACCAAAAGCCGGTACCCGCACTGGGTCAGGCTGGCGGCATCGTCACCAAAGAAGCCCCCATCGATGTATCTAACGTCGCGCTGTTCAACTCTGCCACTGGCAAGGCTGACCGCGTTGGTTTCCGGATTGAAGACGGCAAGAAAGTCCGTTTCTTCAAATCCACCGGCGAACTTGTGAAGTAATTGGAGTTTAACGATGGCGAAACTGCATGATTACTACAAATCCGATGTAGTAAATGAACTGTCCAAGCAGTTCGGTTACAAGACTATCATGCAAGTCCCTCGGATCGAGAAAATCACCCTGAACATGGGTGTTGGTGAAGCGATCTCTGACAAGAAGTTGCTGGAAAATGCTGCTGCCGATATGGCTGCCATTTCCGGTCAGAAACCGCTGATCACCAAAGCACGCAAATCTGTTGCGGGCTTCAAGATTCGTGAAGGCTACCCGATAGGTTGTAAAGTAACCCTGCGTGGCGAGCGTATGTGGGAGTTCCTGGAACGGCTGATTTGCATCTCCGTACCGCGTATCCGTGACTTCCGTGGTCTGAACGCCAAGGCGTTCGATGGCCGTGGTAACTACTCCATGGGCGTGCGTGAGCAAATCATCTTCCCGGAAATCGACTATGACAAGGTCGATCGCGTCCGTGGTCTGGATATCACCATCACCACTTCCGCGAATACCGACGAAGAAGGCCGTGCTCTGCTGGCTGCCTTTAACTTCCCATTCCGCAAGTAAGGTTAGGGTTATGGCTAAAACATCCATGAAAGCACGTGAAGCAAAGCGTGCGAAGCTGGCAGCCAAGTTCGCGACCAAGCGTACCGAGCTGAAAGCTATCATCGTTGATATGAACGCTTCTGAAGAAGCGCGTTGGGATGCTGTCTTGCAACTGCAACAGCTGCCCCGTGATTCCAGTCCGTCCCGCCAGCGTAACCGTTGCAACATCACTGGTCGTCCGCACGGTTTCCTGCGGAAGTTTGGCCTCTCTCGCATCAAGGTGCGTGAGCATGCCATGAAGGGCGAAATTCCGGGCCTCAAAAAGGCCTCTTGGTAAGAATCTCGGGAGTTAGACTATGAGCATGCAAGATCCGATCGCGGATATGCTGACCCGCATCCGTAACGGTCAGGCGGCGAGCAAAGTTGCGGTTTCCATGCCTTCTTCCAAGCTGAAAGTGGCTATCGCCAAAGTGCTGAAAGAAGAAGGTTACATCGCTGGCTACAACGTAGCTGGTGACGTGAAACCGGAACTGGAAATCGAACTGAAGTATTTCCAGGGCAAGCCGGTTGTAGAACTGATCCAACGCGTGAGCCGTCCCGGCCTGCGTATTTACAAGCGCACTACTGATCTGCCGAAAGTCATGGGCGGTCTCGGTGTTGCTATCGTGTCCACGTCTAAAGGTGTGATGACCGACCGTGCTGCCCGCAAGGCAAGCATGGGTGGTGAGATCATCTGCTACGTCGCTTAATAGGAGGTCGGAAATGTCTCGCGTTGCTAAGGCACCCGTCACTATTCCTGCTGGCGTAGAGGTGACTCTGAACGGCCAAGAACTGTCCATCAAAGGTGGCAAGGGTTCCCTGGTTCGTTCCATCCACGCCGGTGTAGAAGTGACCAAAGAAGACAATGTACTGAAGTTCGCCCCGCGCGACGGCATCGCTGGTGCTGACGCTCAGGCCGGTACTGCCCGTGCATTGGTCAACAACATGGTAGTCGGTGTTACCCAAGGCTTCGAGCGCAAGCTGCAGCTGGTTGGTGTAGGTTACAAAGCCTCCATCAAGGGCAATGCTGTTGCGCTGGCACTGGGCTTCTCTCACCCGGTAGAGCATGCGCTGCCGGCTGGTGTCACCGCTGAATGTCCGTCCGCCACCGAGATCGTTCTGCGTGGTGTGGACAAGCAGCTGGTTGGCCAAGTCGCCGCCGATATCCGTGCTTACCGCGCTCCGGAGCCCTACAAGGGCAAGGGTGTACGCTATGCCAACGAGCAAGTGCGTACTAAAGAAGCTAAGAAGAAGTAAGGTAACACTATGGACAAGAAAGCAGCTCGTCTCCGTCGTGCTACTCGTGCTCGGAAAAAGATGCAGGAACTGGGAGCTACCCGTCTGGTTGTTCACCGTACCCCGCGTCATATCTATGCGCAGGTTATTGCAGCCAACGGTTCCGAAGTTCTGGCCTCTGCTTCCACAGTAGAGAAAGCCATCAGTGAAGCTCTGAAATACACCGGTAACGCAGATGCTGCTACCGCTGTAGGTAAGGCTATCGCTGAGCGTGCTATTGCCAAAGGCGTTCAGAACGTATCTTTCGATCGTTCCGGTTTCAAGTATCACGGTCGTGTAGCCGCTCTGGCTACCGCTGCTCGTGACGCTGGTCTTCAGTTCTAAGCTAGGAGTCGAAGATGGCTAAAGTCGAATCTCAAGCCGGCGAACTGCAAGAAAAGCTCATTGCAGTAAACCGTGTTTCGAAAACTGTTAAAGGTGGTCGTATCATGTCCTTCACCGCGTTGACCGTGGTGGGTGATGGTAACGGCCGTGTAGGTTACGGTTACGGTAAGGCCCGTGAAGTTCCGGCCGCCATTCAAAAGGCGATGGAACAGGCTAAGCGTAACCTGAACAAGGTTGAGCTGAACAACGGCACCCTGCACCACCCGGTGCGTGGCGTTCACTCTGGTTCCACCGTGTTCATGAAGCCGGCCTCCCAAGGTACTGGTATCATTGCAGGCGGCGCCATGCGTGCCGTACTGGAAGTTGCTGGTATCCACAACGTGCTGGCCAAGACCTACGGTTCCACCAACCCAATCAACGTTGTTCGCGCAACTGTCGACGCTCTGGTTCACGGTCAATCACCGGAACAGATCGCGGCCAAGCGTGGTCTGCGCGTTGAAGAAATTCTGGGGTAATGCGACATGGCTAACACTGTAAAAGTAACTCAAACTCGCAGCTCTATCGGCCGTCTGCCAAAGCACAAGGCGACTCTGCGTGGTCTGGGTCTGCGTCGCATTGGTCACACCGTTGAGCTGGAAGATACTCCCTGCGTACGCGGTATGATCAACCAGGTTTATTACATGGTTAAGGTGGAGGGCTAAGCATGCGTCTGAATACTCTGTCTCCGGCCGCTGGTTCCAAGCGCGTCAAGCACCGTCCGGGCCGTGGTATCGGTTCTGGTCTGGGCAAGACCGGTGGTCGTGGTGTTAAAGGTCAAACCTCTCGTTCCGGTGGCGGCAAGGTCCGCAACGGTTTCGAAGGCGGCCAGATGCCTTTGAAAATCCGTCTGCCGAAGTTCGGTTTCTTCTCTCGCAAATCTTTGGTTTCTGCCGAAGTGCGCCTGAACGAAATCGCCCTGGTAGAAGGTGATGTGGTCGACGTGAGCACTCTGAAGCAAGCCGGTGTTATTACCAAAAACATCGTGTTCGCTAAAGTTGTTCTGTCTGGCAACATTGACCGTGCTGTGACCGTTCGTGGTCTGTCCGTCACCAAGGGTGCACGTGCAGCCATCGAGGCCGCTGGCGGTAAAATCGAGGAATAATCAGTACAATGGCTAAGAAACCAGGATTGGATGTTAAAGCACAAGGTGGTCTGAGCGAACTGAAGAGCCGTCTGCTCTTCGTTCTCGGGGCAATTATCGTGTTCCGTGCAGGCTCTTATGTGCCGATCCCTGGTATTGACGCCGCCGTACTGGCCGAGTTGTTCCAACAACAGAAGGGCACCATCATTGAGATGTTCAACATGTTCAGTGGTGGTGCACTCTCGCGTGCTTCTATTCTTGCACTGGGGATCATGCCGTACATTTCGGCGTCGATCATTATCCAGTTGCTGACTGTGGTTCACCCTGCTCTTGCTGAACTCAAGAAAGAAGGTGAATCCGGCCGTCGCAAGATTAGCCAATATACCCGTTGGGGCACGCTGGTTTTGGGAACGTTCCAGGCCATTGGTATTGCAACAGGTCTGCCGAATATGATGCAAGGACTCGTGACTCATCCGGGTTTGGGCTTCTATTTCACAGCCGTTGTGAGTCTGGTCACCGGTACCATGTTCTTGATGTGGTTGGGTGAACAGATTACCGAGCGTGGGATTGGTAATGGTATCTCGTTGATTATCTTCACAGGTATCGTCGCCGGTCTGCCTCATGCCATTGGCGCTACGGCCGAACAGGCACGTCAAGGGGAATTGCACATCCTGCTGTTGTTGTTGCTGGGCTTGATTGTTTTCGCTGTGACTTACTTTGTGGTGTTCGTGGAGCGTGGTCAGCGTCGTATCGTCGTTAACTATGCCAAGCGTCAACAAGGCCGCCAGGTATTCGCTGCGCAAAGCACACACCTGCCGTTGAAAGTGAATATGGCCGGTGTGATTCCTGCGATTTTCGCATCCAGCATCATCCTCTTCCCGGGTACCATTACCTCCTGGTTTGGTCAGGGCGAGGGCAAGATCGCTGACATTCTGCAACAGGTCTCTATGGTCCTGCAGCCGGGTCAGCCCTTGTACGAGATGCTCTATGCAGCAGCCATTATCTTCTTCTGCTTCTTCTATACCGCGTTGGTGTTCAACCCCCGCGAGACAGCAGATAACCTGAAGAAGAGTGGAGCCTTTATCCCGGGGATCCGCCCGGGCGAGCAGACAGCACGTTACATCGATAAGGTTATGACTCGCCTGACATTGGCAGGTGCGCTCTATATTACCTTTATCTGTCTGGTACCCCAGTTCCTGATGACTGCCTGGAACGTACAGTTCTACTTCGGTGGCACCTCGCTGCTGATTATCGTGGTAGTTATCATGGACTTCATGGCTCAGGTTCAGACCCATATGATGTCTCATCAATATGGCGACGTCCTGAGGAAGGCCAACCTGAAGGGCTACGGCCGCTAAAGGTCGGCGTAGTTACGGAGTTAAGCAATGAAAGTTCGTGCTTCCGTTAAGGCAATCTGCCGTAACTGCAAAATCATCAAGCGTCACGGTGTGGTGCGTGTGATTTGCAGCGAGCCAAAGCATAAACAGCGCCAAGGCTAATTTTTTACGGTTAGTACTTGCAACAAATAGTTGTGCTGGCTAATATAGCCAGCCAACTTTTGTTGTGTATTGGTTGACCGCCACGTATCCGCTCACGGGCTTTGTGGTGGTCGTTATCTACTATATGTAGGAGTGAATAGTGGCCCGTATCGCTGGCATTAACATTCCTGACCATAAACATGCCGTCATTGCGTTGACTGCTATTTATGGCGTCGGTCGTACCCGCTCCAAGGCCATCTGTGCCGCAGCCGGTATCGCTGAGAATGTGAAAATTAAAGACCTGGACGAAGCTCAGATCGAGAGTCTGCGTGAACAAGTAGGTAAATTCACCGTTGAAGGTGACCTGCGTCGTCAGATTTCCATGAACATCAAGCGATTGATGGATCTGGGTTGCTACCGTGGTTTGCGTCACCGTCGTAGCCTGCCTGTTCGTGGTCAACGTACCAAGACCAACGCTCGTACCCGTAAGGGTCCGCGCAAGGCTATCAAGAAGTAACGGGAAGGTAGAAAATGGCTAAAACTCCGACTCGTGCTCGCAAGCGCGTTAAAAAGCAAGTGAGCGACGGTATTGCGCACGTTCATGCATCTTTCAACAACACAATCGTGACCATTACTGACCGTCAGGGCAATGCTCTGTCTTGGGCTACCTCTGGTGGTTCCGGTTTCCGTGGTTCCCGTAAGTCCACTCCGTTTGCTGCCCAGGTAGCTGCTGAGCGTGCTGGTGAGATCGCCAAAGAATACGGCGTGAAGAACCTGGAAGTCATGGTCAAAGGTCCGGGTCCCGGTCGTGAGTCTTCCATCCGCGCTCTGAACGCGGCTGGTTTCCGCATCACTAACATTACTGATGTGACTCCGATCCCGCACAACGGTTGTCGTCCTCCCAAGAAGCGCCGCGTGTAACGCTGTAGCTACTTGGTCTAGGATTGTTGGAGAAAGAAGATGGCAAGATATATCGGTCCTAAGCTTAAGCTTAGCCGTCGTGAGGGCACCGACCTCTTCCTGAAGTCTGGTGTTCGTGCGATTGATTCTAAGTGCAAGATTGACACCGTTCCTGGTCAACACGGTGCGCGTAAAGCGCGTCTGTCCGACTACGGTGTGCAACTGCGCGAGAAACAAAAAGTACGTCGTATCTACGGCGTATTGGAAAAACAGTTCCGCAACTACTACCGCGACGCTGCCCGTCAAAAGGGTAACACCGGTGAAAACCTGTTGCAGCTGCTGGAAGGTCGTCTGGACAACGTCGTCTACCGCATGGGCTTCGGCGCCACTCGTGCTGAATCTCGTCAGCTGGTGAGCCACAAAGCCATCATGGTAAACGGCCGCGTTGTGAATGTTCCTTCTTTCCAGGTATCCCCTGAGGACGTGATCTGCGTTCGCGAGAAGGCTAAGAAGCAAGCGCGTATCAAAGCTTCCCTGGAAGTTGCTGGTCAGCGCGAGAAGCCGACTTGGGTAGAGGTTGACGCTGCTAAGATGGAAGGTGCCTTCAAGCGCCTGCCGGAGCGTTCCGACCTGTCTGCCGACATTAACGAACAGCTGATCGTCGAGCTTTACTCCAAGTAAAGCTAGCTTCTAAAGAGAGGACACAATGCTGGGTTCTGTAACAGATTTTCTTAAACCGCGGCTAGTTGACATCGAGCAAGTTAGCCCGACTCACGCGAAAGTGACTCTCGAGCCGCTTGAGCGTGGCTTTGGCCACACGCTGGGCAATGCCCTGCGTCGTATTTTGCTGTCATCTATGCCCGGTTGTGCGGTTACTGAAGTCGAGATCGACGGAGTACTGCACGAGTACAGCAGCAAAGAAGGTGTACAGGAAGACATTCTTGAAATCCTGCTCAACCTGAAAGGTATCGCTGTGAAGCTGGAAGGCAAGGACGAGGTAACTCTGTCCCTGACCAAGTCTGGAACAGGCCCCGTTACCGCTGGTGATATCACTCACGGTGATGAAGTCGAGATCGTAAACCCGGAGCACGTAATCTGCCACCTGACTGGTGCAAATGCTGAGATCAGCATGCGCCTGAAAGTTCAGCGCGGTCGTGGTTATGTGCCTGCTTCTGCTCGTGTTCACAACGATGATGAAGAGCGTCCTATCGGTCGCCTGCTGCTGGACTCCGCGTTCAGCCCCATCGTTCGCATCGCCTACAATGTCGAGGCGGCACGTGTGGAACAGCGCACCGACTTGGACAAGCTGGTTATCGACATGGAGACCAATGGTACTCTGGATCCGGAAGAAGCCATCCGTCGTTCAGCCACTATTCTGGCAGAGCAACTGGAAGCCTTCGTGGATCTGCGCGATGTCAGCGTGCCCGAGAAGAAAGAAGAGAAACCCGAGTTTGATCCGATTCTGCTGCGTCCTGTCGATGATTTGGAGCTGACAGTTCGTTCAGCGAACTGTTTGAAGGCAGAAGCTATCCACTATATTGGTGATCTGGTACAGCGTACCGAAGTTGAGTTGCTTAAGACTCCTAACCTCGGTAAGAAGTCCCTGACTGAGATCAAGGACGTGTTGGCCTCCCGTGGTCTGTCTCTTGGCATGCGCCTTGAGAACTGGCCGCCCGCCAGCATCGCTGACGAGTAATCCAGATTACGGGTTTCACAGATTTAGTTAGAAGGATAAGGTCATGCGCCATCGTTTGAGTGGTCGTCAACTGAACCGGAACAGCAGCCATCGTCAGGCTATGTTCCGCAACATGGCCAGCTCCCTGGTTCGTCATGAGATCATCAAGACGACTCTGCCTAAGGCAAAAGAGCTGCGTCGTGTAGTTGAACCGCTGATCACCCTTGCCAAGACTGATAGCGTTGCTAATCGTCGCCTGGCATTTGCCCGTACTCGCGATAACGCGATCGTGGCTAAGCTGTTCAATGAACTGGGCCCGCGCTACCTGGAGCGCGCCGGCGGTTATACTCGCATTCTGAAATGCGGTTTCCGTGCTGGCGACAACGCTCCTATGGCTTACATTGAGCTGGTAGACCGCCCGGCCGCTGCTGAAGCAGCTGCTGAGTGATAAAAGAAAAAGCCGGGCTTGTCCCGGCTTTTCTTTTAGTGGATTTTGATACTGCCTCTACTGCCTCTACTGCCTCTACTGCCTCTACTGCCTCTACTGCCTCTACTGCCTCTACTGCCTCTACTGCCTCTACTGCCTCTACTG
>NZ_JBFOCP010000014.1:0-9321 GCF_040907855.1 Aeromonas sp. s4
CTCGCTGACCGGAGCCGGCATCTGGGTCTCTATCTGCAGATGGGTGGAGAGCAGGGTCTTCAGATCCTGCAGGTACTCCTCCAGGGGGGGCTCGTCCAGCAGCAGGGCAAGCTCGTTGCCGATGGGGGTGAGCCGGTAATAGAGCAGGGTGAGGTTGCTCTGGCGTTGGCGCAGACGCCAGCGCTGGTTGCCAAAGGCCAGCTCGACCCCGTCGGCGGGCAGGGGGCCGGATTCGAGCTCGCCACGGTGCAGCAGCCCGAGATCGCACAGCAGCAGCAGGGCGCTGTAGGGCACCCGGTATTTGCCGAGCCCCATCCGGGTGACCTTGGCGCGACTGAGCAGGCTGGCCCCCTTGTGCATGCCCAGCAGCAGGCGCTGCTCGTCGCTGCCCTCGTAGTGGCAGGAGAGGGCGCAGATGCGTTGGAACAACTGGGCTTCGCGCTGGGTCATCTCCTTGAGGGTGTTGAGGGCACGGATGGAGAAGCGGCCCGGGGTCGCCACTTCCAGGGCGAAGATGCGGCCCCACAACTGCTGCATGGGGGTCATGCTGATGTCTTCGGCCAGTTGCAGGAAGCGGGTGAGCCAGTCGCTGTCTATCTCGCCGCCGGCGGCGGTCTCTTCGCAGTGGCGCGCGGCCATCACCATGATGGATTCCAGATTGCGCTGGCGGGTAGCCTGCTCCGCCAACTGGCGAAAGGTGGCGCGCTGCTCGAAGGTGCTGTCGCTGTTGCGGGTGAGCATGCCATCGATGCCGCGGCTGCGGGCCAGGCGCAGGGTCTGCTCCTGGCTGCTCAGGATGGAACTCTCTTTCTTGGGGGGCAGGTCAGCCATGCTGGCTCCGTGATGGCAAGGTCTGGTAGTGAATGTTACTCCAACCAGATCCATGAACAATCCCTTTGCCGGGGTCGTCACGGGATAAAAAAATGGCCTCCCGGGGGAGGCCATAAGGTGCTCACTCTTCGTAGACGCTGACCTCGACCGCATCCATGGAGTACGAGGCGGTGGCCATCTCGTGGCTGGAGCTCACGGTGTGCATCTTGCCCTTGACCCAGATGGCGTCCCAGAGGTCATCCACCGGCGCCCCCTTGGGGTAGCTCACGTAGATCACCTGGTTGGTGGGCGGGGGCGGTACGTGAATGCAGGCGCCGAAGTAGGGGACCAGCAGGAAGGCGGTGATGGTCTTGGCATCCCCTTCCAGGGGCACCACGAACCCGGGGATCCGCACCTCCTGATTGTCCAGCTTCTTGTTGACGCCCCCCACCGGCTGCGGCACCGAGGAGAAGTCGCCATCATGGCTGACCTGGGGCGGTGGCAGCAGTTTTTCCCCCTCCGGGATGAGGATATCCCAGTCGATGGTCTTGTAATCTGCAGCCATGGCAGGCAGCACCAGCAGGCTGGCCAGCAGCGCCACTATTTTCCACTTCATCATCTGTTCTTCTCTCTTGGTCGGATGCGTCGGGTCAGACGCGAATGCTCATGCCGTCGCTCAGGCTGTAGCGGTAAGCGCGGGCGGCAGGCAGCAGCCCGATCACCATGCCCGCCAGCCAGACCAGGCCCAGCAGTTGCCACTCATAGGCGCTCGGCAGACCCAGGCTCATTTGCAGGCCATAGTGGCTGAGCAGCCAGGGGCTAGCAAGCCCCTGACCGAGATAGAGCGCGGCCACCCCGAGGGCGATGCCCACCGTGGTGAGTGCCATCGCCTCCAGCGCCAGCAGCAGGAAGAGGTGGGCAGGGCCCGCCCCCAGCGAGCGCAGAATGGCGAGCTCGCGGCGCCGCTCGTTGAGGCCGGCGAGCAGGGTGGTCAGCATGCCGATGAGGCCCGCCACCACCACGAAGCCCGCGATCACCGACAGGGCGGTCTCCGCCACGCTCATCAGCCCCCAGAGCTCCTGCAGAGCGGCTCCCGGCAGGATGGCCATCAGGGGCTCTCTGGTATAGGTGTTGACGCTGCGCTGCAACTGGAACGCCAGGATCCGGTTGCTCAGCCCCACCATGAAGGCGGTGATGGTCTTGGGGGTGAGATCCAGCGCCATCGCCTGTTCCGGGGTCACGTTCTTGCTGTGACGACCGGTGTCCCAGCCCAGGTGGATCGCCTCTATGCCCGCCAGCGGCACATGAATGGTGCGATCGATGGGGGTGCCGGTGGGGGCCAGGATCCCCACCACTTTGAACGGCATGTTGTCATGCTGGCTGAACGAGGTGTTGCCGGCGCCATGGGCGATGACGATGGATTGATCCAGGTGATAGCCGAGCTTTTCGGCCACCTGGGCACCCAGCACCGCTTCAAACGGTGTTTCGAAGGGGCGACCTTCGCGCATGACGAGCGCCTGCTGCTGGCCGTACTTCAGGTGGGTGAAGTAGTCCCCATTGGTGCCGAGCACGCGAAACCCCTTGTGGGAGTCGCCGAGGGAGAGGGGGATGGTCCAGGCGACGCCTGGCTTTGTCTTGATGGCCTGGTAGGAGTCCCAGCCCACGTTGTTGGTGGGGTTGCCGATGCGAAACACCGAATAGAGCAGCAGGTTCACCTGGCCGGAGCGGGCGCCGACGATGAGATCGGTACCCGAGACGGTGTTGGCGAAGCTGTCCCGTGCCTGACTGCGCACCCGCTCCACCCCGAGCAGCAGGGTGACGCTGATGGCGACGGCCAGCAGGGTGAGCCCGGCGGTGAGGCGACGGGCCCAGAGACTTTGCAGGGCGAGTTTCAGCATGAGAGCCTCCGCAGTGAAGTGGAGATGGCCGGACGGGCTGCGAGATGATGGCGTGTGGTCATGCCGCCCTCCGGTTGAGCTGTTGCAGGTTCTCCACCCGGGGGAAGAGGGGCTCCAGATAGGGATCGTGACTGACGAAGACCAGGGTAGATCCCTGCTTGTCACACTCCTCGAACAGCAGCCGGATGAAGGCGGCCCGGTTGTCGGTGTCCAGGGCCGAGGTGGGCTCGTCGGCGATCACCAGAGGAGGGGAGCCTATCAGGGCGCGGGCGGCGGCAACCCGCTGCTGCTGGCCGATGCTGAGGGCGTGGACGGGGCGATGGAGCGCCTCATCCGGCAGTTGCAGTTCTGCCAGCAGGCGGCGCGCCTCCTGCTCGGGGCTCCCTGTCAGGCGGGCCCGCTTGGCGGGTGAAAAGGTGAGGGCAGCGGTGACGTTGTCCTGCACCGAGAGAAACGGCAGCAGATTGAACTGCTGGAAGATGTACCCCAGATTGGCCGCCCGGAACTGGTCACGGGCGCGGCCGGAAAGCCGGGCCAGGGGCTGGCCCAGCACCTCCAGGGTGCCGTGGTTGGCGGTCTGGATACCGGCCAGCAACCCGAGCAGGGTGGACTTGCCACAACCCGATGGGCCCTTGATGAAGACGCGCTCACCCTCGTGGATGCGAAGGGCGGGCAGATCGAGGACGGCTTCGTGACCCGGCCAGGCAAAGGCCAGATCACGGATCTCAACCACGGCATGTTTCATGGTGTTACCAGCCCAGTTTGTTGGCGGACGGAGTCAGTTCGGCGGCGGTCTGGCCGGTGGGCAGTATGCCCTGCACGCTCAGCTTCTCCAGGCTCGGGTAGAGGCTGAACAGGGTGGCCTCGAGACCGGTGAGCTTGGCCGGGGTAGCACAGGTGTAGGTGTACATGGCCCCCATGTCCGCATGGCCCGCGTCGTCGTGATGGTGTTCATCGTGAGCGCCATCAGCCTTGTCGTGCTCGTGCTCGTGCTCGTGCTCGTGCTCATGGTCATGATCTTCCTTGGCTGCCTGCAGCTCCTGCTGGGTCAGCTTGCAGCCGGCGGCCGGGTCGAAACGGAAGAGGGAGTCGGGCTGCTGGAGGCGGGCCACCGCCTTGGCATACTGCGCTTTCTCCTCATCGGTGTTGGCGGCATGCTCGAAGCCCACCAGATCGGCGGCAGGGGCCTGCAACTCGATCATCAGCTGGTTGCCGTCGAGTACCAGGTTGAGGTGGCCGTGACCGTGCTCATGGGCACCGTGGCTGTGGCTTTCGTGTTCGTCGTGATTGGCCTGGGCGCCGAAGGCGGCAGCGGCCAGCAACAGGGTGACTGCTTTCATCGTTAATCCTTTTGAATAAATAGAGAAAAGATTGGTTCAAAAAAAGAAACAATGAAGGGGCGGCGGGGCGCGGATACGGCGATGTCCCGTGGTGCCGGTGGCCGCCCTCGGTTGGGGAGTGCCGATATACCGGTCGATGCCAAAGGAGAGGGGAGGGAGTACGGGGGTCGGCGTCAGTGCCAGCTTGCCATCCAGATGCAGGACGCAGAGGGTGCAGGCATGACCGTGATCGGGCAGGGCAGCTTCAAGAGGGTGCTGTGCCAGCACCGGTTGCATCCACAACCAGCCCAGCAGCAACACCCAGATTGTCAGTTTGGAACGACCCATAGACCCTTGTGGAAAGGGCGCCATCAGCGCCCTTCTCTCTGATTCAGAGATGGGACTGGATGAGCCCCATCACCTTGGTTATCTCGGCGGCATCGAGCTGGCCATCTTTGGCAAACAGCACCTTGCCCTCTTTATCCAGCAGTATGATGGCCGAACTTTCCGGCGTGAGCGCCCAGGCGTTGCGGGCCATCCCCTTGGCATCCAGCACCATGGCGGACCAGGGGAACTCCTTCTTGCTGTCCTCGGCACTGCTCTTCACGAAACCGGACGTGCCCCAGATGGCGTCATTGCTGTTGATGATGGTGACGGTCTGGTACTTGTCGTGGGGCAGCTTGGCCGCCTTGATCGCCTCGATCATGGGGGCATTGAGCTCCTTGGCGCTGGAGCGACCTGCAATGTGCTGGATCAGGAAGACCTTGCCGGTCAGGACCTTGCTCTGCCAGGGCTGATAGCTGATCTCCTTCTCCTTGAGCACCAGCTCCCCCTTGTCGCTGATGTTGACCAGCGGCACCTGGGTTGATTCCTTGATGTTGTGGGCCATGACCAGGGTTGGCAGCAGCGCCAGAGTAAGCACGAGATGTTTCATCCGGATGACACTCCTTTGTGATGTTATAACGATTTTTGGGTCGAGGGAATGGGACCCTGAACATCCTAAACTGATCGGATCTGTTTAAAAAGTGTTAAATAATGCAGGGTGCGACGGTGATCTTGTCAACATGGGCGCCATCCCCCAATGATGGCGGCAAGGATGGCATGTCATCCATCAAAAGCAAGTGATGGTCAGAAGAGGCTAGTAGAGCGGTTCGCTGATCAGGGGAATCTGGGCCATGGTCATCTGCTGGGCCAGCAGGGGAGAACCGGTGAGCAGCACGTGGCGCTGATTGCCGATCACCAGGGTGTCTCCCTCAAGGCCGCTGTCGGCCGTGATGGCGAGCCAGGCCGGCGAGACGCTGCCGATGCTGATGTTCGGATAGATGATGCTGAGACTGTACTGGGGCGCCAGCTCCGCCAGCAGACTGGCCATGAGCAGCGCCTTCTCGTCGCTGTCGGCCTTGTTGTCCTGCAGGGCCTGCAAGGGCGGAGCGAAGTGGTCCATTTGCTCGGGCGGGGTGGGGATGCCGCTCAGCCACTCCTGCAGCAGGGTGACGCTGGTGGCGAGATCCTTGGCCGAAAACTGCTGTGCCAGGGGTTTGAGGTCTCCCTTGAACTGATAGAACAGCTGGGAGTAGTTGGGGCGCACACAGGGCAGCTTCTGGTTGGCCGGGTGAACGCAGGGCTGGACCCGCATCTCGTAGAAGGCGTCCTCCTGATATTGCCGGTAGGCCTGCCAGAACTGGGCGGATTCGAGGCTGCTGTCGTGCAGGGTAAAGGCCTGTTCCAGGTTGCGGAACTTGGTAGCCGTCTCCGGGCTGTGCTGGTTGATCTGGTTGATGCTGTTGTAGAGGCGCGGACTGATGTAGGAGTAGAGTGTTTCCAGCGGGAAGTTGAGGGCGGTGTCGAGCTGTGTCATCTCGTGACGGCTGGCTGAAAAGGTGCGCTCATCCGCCGTCAATTGCAGGTGCTTTTGCTGACCATCCGCAGATTGCCACTGCCAGCTCAGGTTGATCTCGTTGGCCTGCGCCATGGTGCCGAAGAGCAGACTGCACAGAAAGCCTTGTGCCAGTTTCATGATGCGCCTCCGCCTGGGTTGATAATAAACAACTAGGTGAGTGACCGGCATTTGGATTGGTCTGGTGACAGATATATTGGTAATTATCTGATCTGACTTTAAATTTAATTCAGGAAATAAGTCATGGGGGAAATCATCATGAAGCTTGTTTCACGGTTTCTGCTGATATTGGTGGCCACGCCGGCGCTGGCGGGGCAGGTCATCGTCAATCAGGGATTGTCCAGCGCGGATACCTTCGCCCTGCGGGATCAGCTGGCCCGGGAGCATGAATGGCAGGAGTGGCTGCGCTTCCAGCAGGCCATCAAGTGGCTGGAGGTGCTGCCGGTCAACTGCGATCTGGTGGGAGGTGCCGGTCAGGAATATCGCTGCGGTGATGACTATTACCGCCCCTATCGGCAAAACGGGCGCGACCTCTATATCCAGGGGGATCCCCCCGGAGCGTCCCCGCAACGACCAATAAAAAAGGCGCCATAAGGCGCCTTTTTTGCGAGGAATACGCTTATTTTGCAGCGTAACGCTCGGCAGAGGTCTTGATTTCGGCTTCGGCAGCGGCCTTGTCGCCCCAACCTTCCACTTTGACCCACTTGCCCGCTTCCAGCTCTTTGTAGCGCTCGAAGAAGTGCTGGATCTGGGCTTTCAGCAGCTCGGGCAGATCGTTCACATCCTGGATGTGATCGTACTGCTTGGTCAGCTTGGAGTGGGGAACGGCCACGATCTTGGCGTCTTCGCCAGATTCGTCGGTCATCTTCAGCACGCCGACCGGGCGGCAGCGGATGACGGAGCCGGCCAGCAGCGGGTAGGGAGTCGGAACCAGCACGTCGACCGGATCCCCGTCCAGGGACAGGGTGGCGTTCACGTAACCGTAGTTGCACGGGTAGAACATTGGGGTGGACATGAAACGGTCAACGAAGATGGCGCCGCTGTCCTTGTCGACTTCGTATTTGATCGGGTCGGCGTTCTGCGGGATTTCGATGATGACGTAGATGTCGTCAGGCAGGCTCTTGCCGGCCGGTACCAGGTTCAGGCTCATGACGTTTCCTTTGAGTGTTGGAGTCAAGTTTGCAGGCCGACATTATAGCGATGTCCCGTCAAATGACCATATTTCAAGGGCCGGGTGGCGTGTTGGAGGGTGGCTTTTACCCGCGCTTGCCCGATTTCTGTCGTCTGCGGGCGCCGATGCCTTCGCTCCCCATGGGCGCGGCTTGTGCCACCGGGTCAACAGACCCTAGAATGCGCACTCCCTTTACTGGAAAAGGCAGCGGTATGCACATTCACATTCTCGGGATCTGCGGCACCTTCATGGGTGGTCTGGCGGTGTTGGCAAAACAGCTTGGCTATCGGGTGACTGGCTCCGACGCCAACGTCTATCCCCCCATGAGCACCCAGCTCGAGCAACAGGGCATCGAATTGACCGAAGGCTACGACCCCTCCCAGCTCGATCCGGCGCCGGATCTGGTGGTGATCGGCAATGCCATGAGCCGTGGCAACCCCTGTGTGGAATATGTGCTGGACCGCAATCTGCCCTATATCTCCGGCCCCCAGTGGCTGCTGGAGCACGTGCTGAAAGATCGCTGGGTGCTGGCCGTCGCGGGCACCCATGGCAAGACCACCACCGCCAGCATGCTGGCCTGGGTGCTGGAGTATGCCAAGCTGGAACCCGGTTTCCTCATCGGCGGCGTGCCGGGCAACTTCCCGGTTTCCGCCCGTCTTGGCTCGGCTCCCTTCTTTGTGATTGAAGCGGACGAATATGACTGCGCCTTCTTCGACAAGCGATCCAAGTTTGTCCACTATCACCCGCGCACCCTGGTGATGAACAACCTGGAGTTCGACCACGCCGACATCTTCCCGGATCTCGCCGCCATCCAGCGCCAGTTCCACCACCTGATGCGCACCGTGCCGAGCAACGGCCGGGTGCTCTTCCCCAAAGGCGATGACAACCTTACCGCCGTGCGCGAGATGGGCTGCTGGAGCGAGGTGGAGCTGGTGGGCCAGGACGACGCCAAGTGGAAGGCAGTGAAGCTGGCCGATGACGGCTCCGCCTTCGAGGTGTGGCTGGATGGCGTGAAACAGGGGGAGGTGCACTGGGAGTGCATCGGGGAGCACAACGTTAACAACGGTCTGATGGCCATCGCCGCTGCCCGCCATGCCGGTGTCATGGTGGAGCACGGGATCAACGCCCTCTGCCAGTTCAAGTCCCCCAAGCGGCGCATGGAGCTGAAAGGGGAAGTGGCCGGCATCAGCGTCTATGACGACTTCGCCCATCACCCCACCGCCATCGAGACCACCCTGGGTGGACTGCGCGCCAAGGTGGGCAAGGCCCGCATCCTGGCAGTGCTGGAGCCTCGCTCCAACACCATGAAGCTGGGGGTTCACAAGGAGGAGCTGGCCGGTTGCTTCGACGGTGCCGACGAGGTGTTCTTCTTCCAGCCCCCCAACATCGGCTGGGATCTGGGGGAGGTGACGGCCCACATGACCCGGCCTGCCCGGGTATTCGAGGCCCTTGATGCCCTGATTGGCGCCCTGGTGGCCGAGAGCCGCCCAGGGGATCATATTCTGATCATGAGCAACGGCGGGTTCGGCGGCATTCACGACAAGCTGATCGCCCGCCTCAAGGAGCTGCAGAGCGCATCATGAACAAGGCCATCACCCTGGCGCTGACCGGCGCCTCCGGCGCTCCCTATGCCCTGCGCCTGCTGGAATGCCTGGTGCAGGCGGACTATCGGGTCTTCCTGCTCGCCTCCTCGGCGGCCAGGGTTGTGCTCAAGACCGAGCAGCAGCAGGATTGGCCGGGCTCCCCCAGGGAGCTGTCGGTGTACCTCTGTCGCCAATATGGTGCCAAAGAGGGTCAGATCGTCGCCTGCGGCAAGGAGGAGTGGTTCTCGCCTGTGGCTTCCGGCTCGGCGGCCCCCAAACAGATGGTGGTCTGCCCCTGCTCCATGGGCACCGTCTCGGCCATTGCCAACGGCACCTCGGACAACCTGCTGGAGCGCGCGGCGGACGTGGTGATCAAGGAGCGGGGCCAGCTGATTCTGGTGCCCCGGGAGAGCCCCTTCTCGGCGATCCATCTGGAGAACATGCTCAAGCTTGCCCGTCTTGGCGTGACCATCATGCCGGCGGCGCCAGGGTTCTACCATGAACCCAAAAGCATCGAAGATCTGGTGGACTTCATGGTCGCCCGCATCCTCGACCACCTGGGTGTCGAGCATGAGTTGACCAGTCGCTGGGGTTATGCAAACCACTGATACGGCGGGGAGCGGACAAAAAAGCGGCGCCGGGC
>NZ_JBFOCP010000015.1:0-27769 GCF_040907855.1 Aeromonas sp. s4
CGGCGCTCCCTGCCCGTGGCAGGGAGCGGGCAGGAGGAGCCCCACGCTCATGGGCGCCGCCCTCTGCAGCCATCATGACCCGCCTGGAGGTGACCATCTCATCGCCGTCATCCGTTGCGCCGGACCCAGGAGATGCCATTTATCGCATAAGCTGAGCAGTAATTATTCTTTCAAAGAATAAATGGTCGGCTCTTATAGTCAGTCACTCGCCCCTCATTCAAAGGATGTGAAATGAAACGACTCGTGCCCGCCACCCTGCTTGTTGCAGGACTGGCTCTCGCCCCGCTGGCCCAGGCGACCACCCTGCTTAACGCCTCCTATGACGTGATGCGCGATTTTTACAAGGAGTACAACGGAGCCTTCCTGAAGCACTGGCAGGCCGAAGGCGGGGAGCCACTGCAGATCAACATGTCCCACGGCGGATCGAGCAAGCAGGCGCGCGCCGTCATCGACGGCCTGCCCGCCGATGTCATCACCATGAACATGGCCACCGACATCAACGCCCTCGCCGAGCATGGGGGCCTGGTGCCCAAGGGGTGGGCGGATCGCCTGCCGGATCACAGCGCCCCCTTCACCTCGGCCACCGTGTTTATCGTGCGCAAGGGCAACCCCAAGGGGCTGAAGGATTGGCCTGATCTGCTCAAGGAGGGGGTACAGGTCATCGTGCCCAACCCCAAGACCTCGGGGAACGGCCGCTACACCTATCTGTCTGCCTGGGGGTATGTGCTGGAGCAGGGGGGCGATGAAGATGCGGCCAGGGCATTTGTCGGCAAGTTGTTCAAGCAGGTTCCCGTGCTCGACACCGGCGGCCGCGCCGCCACTACCACCTTCATCCAGAACCGCATAGGGGACGTGCTGGTCACGTTCGAAAACGAAGCCGAGATGATTGCCCGGGAGTTCGGTCGTGGCAGCTTCGAGGTGGTCTATCCTAGCGTCACCGCCGTGGCCGAGCTGCCGGTGTCAGTGGTGGACAAGGTGGTCGACAAGCAGGGTACCCGCAAGGAGGCCGAAGCCTATCTGGCCTATCTCTGGTCTGACGAAGGCCAACGCATTGCTGCCAGCAACTATCTACGCCCGCGCAACCCGGCGATCCTCGCCGAGTTTGCAGACCGTTTCCCGAACGCCACCTTCCTCGACGTGGTGAAGACCTTCGGCGAGTGGCCTGTGATCCAGCGCACTCACTTCAAGGAGGGCGGGGTGTTCGACCAGATCTATGCCCAGCGCTGAGGCGCCCCGGGATAACGATGTTCACCCAGGTGCAGCCGGGGCGTGGCTGCCTGGCTGCCCTCTCTGATGGTGGGGCCAGGTTGGTGCGTCAGGCTCTGAAAGATGAACAGGACCGTCGCGGATGGCGGTGTCCTGGAGGGGGAGGGGGTTCTGGTGCAGTCACACCGGCGTCTTGGTCAGAGACCCGGGACAAAAAGCACGAAGGGTTGGCCTCGCACTGAAGCCAACCCTTCGTCTGTCTGGTGCCGGTAATAGGAGTCGAACCTACGACCTTCGCATTACGAATGCGCTGCTCTACCAACTGAGCTATACCGGCGGCTTGATGTTCAGAGTCGTGAAAAAAGCCGGACAAGTCAATTGAGCCAACTCGATTTTATGAGTTGGCTCATGATGTTAAGGCATATCAGAGGTCAATGAACTCCGGGATGTGGGCACGGCCGCGGCTCTCGAGAAAATCGAGCAGTGCGCGGGGGGAGCGGGCCAGGATCCGCTCATGTGGGAAGTTGGCTTCGGTGACCAGCCGATGGCAGTGATCAAAGTCGCCGAGGCTGAATGCCACGTGGGAGTCGGAGCCGAAAGTGAGGTAGGCACCCAGATCGCGCGCTGCCTCGACGATGGCGCGGCAGTTGCTTTCACTACCTGCACGGGAGTGACTGAACGAGGAGTTGTTGACCTCCAGCGCCACTCGATACTCTGCCGCTGCCTTGACCACCGCCTGGATATCGATGGGGAAGGCGGGGTTGCCGGGGTGGCTTATCATGTCGACCCGACCACTTCGAATGGCGTTGATCATGGCCTGGGTGTGGGTCGCCTGATCGCAGGGGGGAAACACCGGCTCGTGAAAGCCCGCCATGATCATGTCGAGCCGCGATTCGTAGCGCTCGGGGAAGTCTATTTCACCGTCGATGTTCTTGATGTTGGCTTCGATGCCGCGCAGGATACCGACCCCGTCCACGACCCTGGGCAACACGTGCAGATTGACGAAATGCCAGTAATGCGGGGCATCTGCCATGTCCGGGCCATGGTCCGTGGTGGCGAACAGCTTGATCCCCTTGGCTTTGGCGATGGGCAGGTAATCGTGAATGGTGCTGTAGGCGTGGGTGCTGGCGACGGTGTGCGTGTGGGTATCGACCGTATACTTCATCTTCTCTCCCCTCTGGCATGAGGCGACAGCATAGCAAGATTGGCGAAGCCGGGCCATGTGGCTGGTTGCCATACTTTGTCACAATTTGGGTCTGTGCTGACAAAGTCTGATGACGTTTCACTGCGAGGATGGCGACATCGATGCAAGCCTGAACACCCATCGATGGGTCGACACTGGATGGTCAGACCCGTTTTCCCCGCCGTCGCCCCTGCGACGGTTTTTTTTGGTTCTCTGTCGGCGCATCGGGTGACGGCAGGGCAAAAAAATGCCCAACTAGCATGACGCAGGTTGGGCGAGACTTAATGTTTAATTGCAGTGGCATAGATATAGAGTGCCGTCTCGCCGCGAAGTTCCCGCCATCTTCCCTCTTTTTTGATTAAAAACATTTAGCCAACACTTGTTCACATTCTCTTGACATGGGTGGGCGTGAAACGTACTTTTTAAACATTCGTTTAAGTGAGGTGTCCAGTGAGTAAAATCGATACCAAGAACCGTATTCTCGATGCCGCCGAGGTGCTGTTTGCCGAGCGGGGGTTCGCCGATACCTCGTTGCGTCTGATCACCAGCGAGGCCGATGTGAACCTGGCTTCGGTCAATTATCACTTCGGCTCCAAGAAGGAGCTTATCCAGGCGGTACTCGACCGTTATCTGAGCCTCTTCATGCCGGCACTGGACGGGCGGTTGCAGACGTTGATGGCGCAGGATCAGCTGACCCTGTTGCAGGTGTTCGAGAGCTTTGTCGAACCTCTGATGAAACTGTCGGCCGTCAGGGCGAATGGTCCGGCGCTCTTCATGCAGTTGCTGGGGCGCGGCTATATCGACAGTCAGGGCCACCTGCGCCGCTTTATTACCACCCATTATGGGGCGACCCTGCACGGGATCACCCAGGCCATCTCCAAGGCCAATCCGGATTTGTCGCCAGCGGATCTCTTCTGGCGCCTGCACTTCACCCTGGGCACCGTCGTCTTCACCATGGCCTCTGCGGATGCCCTGCGT
Source organism: Aeromonas sp. s4 (assembly GCF_040907855.1). Taxonomy (NCBI): domain Bacteria; kingdom Pseudomonadati; phylum Pseudomonadota; class Gammaproteobacteria; order Aeromonadales; family Aeromonadaceae; genus Aeromonas; species Aeromonas sp. s4. Next base: position 3,368 of record NZ_JBFOCP010000015.1, read on the forward strand.
GACATCGCCCAGGCCGATTTTGGCCAGCAGCTCGATGTGGAAGGGCTGGTGCGCAACGTTATTCCTTATCTGGCGTCCGGTGTCGGGGCGCCCGTGGAGTCGACCAGGCTCTCCCTGGCCGTGTAACACCTAACAATAATCAACGGAAACAGTGAAATAGAAGGAACTTCGGTATGATCACATTGCTTGTCCTGCTGGTGCTGGCGATAGCCGTGGTGCTCGGTGTCCCCGCCATCCGTAAAAAGGTGGTGACCCGCCCCGTGTTCGGCATCTTCAAGAAGATACTGCCGCCCCTGTCGGCCACCGAGCGGGAGGCCATGGAGGCCGGCTCCGTCTGGTGGGACGGGGAGCTGTTTCGCGGCAACCCGGACTGGAAGAAACTGCACGGCTACGGCAAGGCCGAGCTGAGCGCAGAAGAGCAGGCCTTTATCGACAACCAGGTCGAAACCCTGCTCGCCATGGTGGACGACTTCAAGATCGTCAACGAGACCAAGGACCTGCCGGAGCCGGTGTGGGACTATCTGAAGAAAGAAGGCTTCTTCTCCCTGATCATCCCGAAATCCTACGGCGGCCGCGAGTTCTCGGCGATTGCCAACTCCACCATCGTCACCCGTATCGCCACCAAGAGCCTGAGCGTCGCGGTCACCGTCATGGTGCCCAACTCCCTCGGCCCGGGCGAGCTGCTGATGCATTACGGCACCCAGGCCCAGAAAGATTTCTGGCTGCCGGGGCTGGCCAACGGCAAGGAGGTGCCCTGCTTCGCCCTGACCGGGCCGGAAGCGGGCTCCGATGCGGGCGCCATCCCGGACAAGGGGATCGTCTGCAAGGGGATGCACAAGGGGGAAGAGGTGCTGGGCATTCGCCTCAACTGGAACAAGCGCTACATCACCCTGGCGCCGCGTGCCACCGTGCTGGGGCTGGCGTTCAAGCTCTATGACCCGGAAAAACTGCTGGGTGACAAGGAAGAGATCGGCATCACCTGTGCGCTGATCCCGACCAGTCACCCAGGCGTGCGCGTCGGCGATCGCCACTACCCAATGGGGCTGGCGTTCCTGAACGGTCCGACCTTCGGCAAGGATGTGTTCATTCCGCTCGACTGGATCATCGGCGGCCCGGATTACGCCGGCCGCGGCTGGCGCATGCTGGTGGAGTGCCTCTCCGCCGGTCGCGGCATCTCGCTGCCTGCTCTGGGCACCGCCTGTGGACACATGGCGAGCCGCACCGTGGGCGCCTACTCCTACGTGCGCAAGCAGTTCGGCATGTCCATCGGCAAGTTTGAAGGTGTGCAAGAAGCGCTGGCCCGCATCGGCGGCCTCACCTATCAGCTCGAAGGGGCTCGTCGCATGACCGCAGGTTCCCTGGACTTGGGTCAGGCACCGGCCATCGTCACCGCGATCTCCAAGTACCACATGACCGAGATGGCCCGCCAGGTGATGGATGACTCCATGGACATCCATGCCGGTCGCGCCATCCAGCTGGGCCCGAAAAACTACACCGGCTACGCCTACATGGGCATTCCGGTGGCCATCACGGTGGAAGGGGCCAACATCCTGACCCGCAACCTGATGATCTTCGGGCAAGGGGCCACCCGCTGCCATCCGTATGTGTTTGCCGAGCTGGAAGCGGCTGCCGACACCGATGTGGAGCGCGGTCTCGAGAAGTTTGACGCCCTGCTGATGAAGCACATCGCCTTCGGTACCGGCAACTTCTTCGGTGCCCTGTTCCAGGGGCTGACCCTGGGCCAGTTCAACAGTGCCCCGGTGGCCGGCGAAACCGCCCGCTACTACAAGCAGCTGTCGCGCATGAGCAAGGGGCTGGCCCTGTGTGCCGACGTCTCCATGCTGATGCTGGGCGGGGATCTCAAGCGCAAGGAGATGATCTCCGCCCGTCTGGGTGACGTGCTGAGCCACCTCTACCTGGCCTCCGCCACCCTCAAGCATTATGAGGATCAGGGCCGCATGGTCTCTGACCTGCCGTTCGTGCAGTACGCGGTGGAGCGCAACCTCTACCTGATTGGCAAGGCGTTCGAGGGCTTCTTCCAGAACTTCCCGAACAAGGTGGTGGGTGCCGTACTCAAGCGGGTGGTGTTCCCGTTCGGCGTCGGTTACAAGATGCCGGCGGACGATCGCTGCCATGCCATCTGCCTGGCCATGATGACGCCGGGCGAGTTCCGGGATCGTCTGACCGCGCTCTGTTATGTGGGCAAGGATGAGGCGGATCCGGTGGGGCTGATGGAGCGTGCCTTCCAGGCCATGGTCTCGGTGCAGCCCATCGAGAAGAAGCTGATGCAGGCCCAGAAAGAGGGCAGACTGCCCCGCAAGCTGGCGCTGCCTGAGCTGGTGGCTGCGGCCCTGTCCCAGTCCATCCTCGGCAAGGAGGAGGCGGACAAGCTGCTGGCCGCCGATGCCCTGCGCTACGAGGCTATCCAGGTGGACAACTTCGCTCCTGGCGAGCTGGAAGGATTGTCTCAACCGAACCCGGTCGAGCATGCAGCCTGACCCCGAGCGTAAACCGACAACCGGCCCTAGTGGCCGGTTTTTTGTTGTTTAACCAGGCATTTACAAGGTCGATTAATTCCAGTTTAATGCAATGGCCCCCACCCTTGGGGCAGGAAGCAAGGCCATCGGAATGGCCGATAACAACAACTCAGGAAGAGTGAATGAACCTCGCCAAAACGGCGATCGAACGCCCCATCTGGGTGGCGGTCTCGGTCGTGCTGATTTTTTTGCTGGGCCTGCTCAGCATCCGGGGACTGCCCGTCCAGCTGTTTCCCGACATAGACCGTCCTCACCTCAACATCACGGTGGACTGGCGCTCGGCCTCGCCCCAGGAGATGGAGTCGGAGATAACCGATCCCATCGAGCAGGAGATGCAGGGGGTACAGGGGCTCAAGAGCCTCAGCAGCAACAGCTACCCCGGCTTCACCGAAATCGACATGGAGTTTGCTCTCGGCACCGACATGCAGCGGGCCCAGCTTGACGTCATCTCCCGCCTGAACCGGGTCTCGGGGCTGCCGGACAACATCGGCGGTCCTTACGTCAACAACTACAGCAGCAACGACACCCTCACCTTCTTCTTCATCCAGCAACTGCCCGGCGCCAAGGGGGAGATAGACGATCACCAGGCGCTGATCGAGGCGAGGGTCAAGCCCGAGCTGGAGCGGATCCCCGGGGTGTCCACGGTCGACATCGAGGGGATCAACGAGCGCCAGATCCAGATCCGTTTCGACCCTTACCGCGCAGCTGAGCTTGGGGTGGAGATCCCGGTGCTTGCCAGCCGGGCAACGACGGGCTGGGATGTGTCGGCTGGCACCCTCGACATCGGACGCTGGGAGTACAAGCTGCGCTTTGCCGGTCGCTATGACGTGGCGGCCCTGGGGGACAAGGTGGTGGACTGGCGTGACGGCCTGCCCATCTATCTGCGGGACGTTGCCGAGATCAGAGTGGCCCGGGAGGAGAACCCGGTGCTGCGCATCCAGAACGGCAACACCGCCATCGCGGCGCAGATCTTCAAGGAGAGCGGTGCCAATGCCCTGGCGGCGCTCGAGGGGATCAAGACCAAGGTCGGGGAGCTCAACCGGGAGGTGCTGGAGCCGGTCGGCCTGCACATGGAGCAGTCGTTTGACGCTTCCCTCTACATCAACCGGGCGGTGAGCATGGTGACCGCCAACCTGGGGCTCGGGGTGCTGCTCTCCTGCGCCATCCTCTGGGTCTTTCTTCGCCAGCTCAAGGCGACCCTGATGATCGCGATCGCCATCCCCATCAGCATCATGCTCACCTTCTGCCTGCTCAAGGTGATGGGGCGGACCCTCAATATCATCTCCCTGGCGGGCATTGCGTTTGCGGTCGGCATGGTGCTCGACGCCGCCATCGTGGTGCTGGAGAGCATCTACCGGCGCCATGAGCGGGGTGACATCAGCAAGGGAGAGGCGGCGCTGGAGGGCACTCGCCGGGTGTGGACCGCTCTGGTGGCGTCCACCCTGACCACGGTCGCCATCTTCCTGCCGGTGCTCCTGCTCAACGACGTGGAAGGGCAGTTGTTTGCCGATCTTGCGCTCACCATCGCCTGCGCGGTGACCGTCTCCATGGTGGTGGCGGTCACGGTGTTGCCTGCGGTGGCGGCGCGCTGGATGGGGCACGAGCGGCTGATTGATCCCTTTGAGCGCCTGTGGTGCAGCGCCACCCGCCATGTGATCCGCTGGACTGCCACCGCCCCCAGGCGCTGGGCCATCATCGTCCTGATGATGACGGGGCCTGTGCTGGCGAGCTGGCTGCTGCTGCCCAAGATGAACTACCTGCCGGATGTGAAGCGGGACGCCATCGATGTCTGGATGAGTTTCACCCCCGGGGTCAATCTCAAGGCCCAGCGGGAGGAGGTGATCGATACCCTGATTGCCCGCCTCGACCCCTATATGAAAGGGGAGAAGGAGCCTGTCCTCAAGAACTACTACATCCTGCGCTACCCGGGCGGTGCCCAGATCGGGGTGCGGCCAAAGGAGGAGAGCCAGATCAAGGTACTGGAGCAGCTCTTGATGAAGCAGTTGCTGGTGGGCATTCCCGACACCCGGGTGTTTGGCGGTCAGGGGTCCCTGTTTGGCGGTTTTGACAGTGAAAACAGCATCTCCCTGCTGATCCAGGGGGGTGGGCTGCCCGAACTCTATCAGGCGGCCCGGGAGAGCATGATCATAGTGCAGCGGGACTTGCCCGGCGCCCAGGTCAGGCCAGAACCCGGACTCGATTTCACCGCTCCCGAGCTTCGGCTGGTGCCCCAGGACAGGCGCCTGGCCGAGGTGGGCTGGGATCGTTCCCCCATGCCCGCCATCATCCAGACCTTTGGCGATGGTCTGCGGGTCGGCGAATATTTCGACGGGGATGAGCGGCTCGACATCCTGCTGATGGGGCAGGCCTCCGCCAACCCGGACGAGCTCAAGGCGGTGCCGCTTGCTACCCCGTCCGGGCGTATCGTTCCCCTTGGGGAACTGCTGCGGGTGGAGCCGCAACTCGGGCCTGAGAGCATCTTCCGATCCGATGGGCGGCGCAGCATCAGCCTGCAGATTTCGCCCCCTGCGGGGATGAGCATGGAGCAGGTGCTCGACACCCTGCAGCACAAGAGCTTTGCCGCCATCCGGCCGTTGCTGCCGGCCGGGGGGGAGCTGCGGGTCGCCGGCAATGCCGACAGCCTGCAGCAGGCGCTGGGCAACCTCGGCAGCATCTTCCTGTTCGCCGTGATGATACTGCTCATTCTGCTGTGGGGGGTCTTCGCCTCCCTCAAGGATGCCGTGCTGGTGTTGCTCACCTTGCCGCTCGCCACCGTAGGCGGCGTGCTGGCGCTGCACCTGAGCGGTCTGGTGGCGCCGCTGCCGATGGACTTGCTCACCATCATCGGCTTCGTCATCCTGCTCGGGTTGGTGGTCAACAACGCCATTCTGCTGGTGCACCAGACCAGGATGGCCGAGCGGGAGGGGATGAGCCGACAGTCGGCAGTCACCGATGCTCTGCAAAGCCGGATGCGTCCCATCGCCATGGCCAGCCTCACCAGCATCTTCGGCATGCTGCCCCTGATGCTGAGTCCGAGCGAGGGGAGCGAAATCTACCGGGGGCTGGCCACCGTCATCGTCGGCGGCATGAGTTGCAGCACCCTCTTCACCCTGATCCTGTTGCCCGCCTTCCTGCGGTTGGGGGAGCAGACCGACATACCGCACGCCCTTCGGCAGCGTGCCTGAGCAAGGAGCTCATCGATGACACAAGGTTTCACAAGGATGGTGGTGGGGGCCCTGCTGCTGACTGGCGGGCTGCCTGCGCTTGCACAAAGCAAGATGGTGACGCTGGCGGAGGTGGCCCAGGGAGAGGCGGGGGCCAGCATCTGGGTCAGCGGCACGGTGGCGAGCCGCCAGCAGGCGGCGCTCAGCGCCGAAGTGAGCGGTCGGGTGGAGTGGATAGCCGAGTTTGGCAGCCGGGTGAAGGCGGGGGACGAGTTGCTGCGCCTGGACAGCGCGACCCTGCGCCTCTCGCTGGAGCAGGCGAGGGCGGAACAAGCCAGAGAGGGGAGCAACCTGCGTTACGCTCGCGCCGAGTTCCAGCGCCTGGATCGTTTGCACCAGCAAAAGAGTGCCTCCCAGAGCCAGTATGACAAGGCGTTCTATGACGTGGAGCAGGCTGAGCTGGCCGAGCAGCTGGCGCGGGTGCAGGTGCGCCAGATTGAGGAGCAGCTGCGCAGAAGCCGCATCTTTGCCCCGTTTGACGGAGTGGTGAATGAACACTTCATCCAGCCGGGGGAGCATGTGGATGCGGGCGAACAGGCGCTTGAGCTGGTCAATCCGGACCAGCCGGACATCCGGTTGCGTGCGCCCATCGCCTGGGCCCGGCAACTGGCCACCCAGGCCCGGTTGCGGGTGGAAGGGGAGCAGCTCAGCAGCCACGCCATCTATTACCAGCGGGCGGCGAGCGCCGATCCCAAGTCCCGGCTCATCGAGCTGCGCCTCAAGCCGGAAGCGGGCACGTTCATCATCGGCTCGCCGGTGCGGGTGGCGCTGCCGATGGGAGAGCAGCACACCATGCTGCTGCCACGGGATGCCCTGGTGCTCGGCACCGAGGGAAGCGTGGTCTATCAGGTGGAGCAGCGCGGCGAGGCGCTCACGGTGAACCGGGTGCCGGTCACCGTGCTCTTTGGAGACAGCCGGGAGGTGGCGGTGAGCGGCGCTCTCAAGCAGGGAGACAAGGTGGTGGTGCGCGGCGCCGGCAGCCTGCAGGATGGGGACAAGGTGGAGCTGTTTCGCGGTTGAACCTGGGGCAGATCCCATAAAAAACGGCTCCCTCGGGAGCCGTTTTTGTTGCAGGGAGGAGGGGCGATTACTCGACCATCATCACCTTGCAGGTGTTGGTGCTGCCGACGGTTTCCATCTTGTCGCCGTGGGTGAGCAATACCATGTCGCCGCTTTGCAGCAGTCCCTTGGCCTTGAGCACGTCCAGCGCGTCGCGGCACACCTCGTAGACCGGCTTGGTCTCGTCGCCATCAAACAGCACGGGGGTGACGCCGCGGTAGAGGTTGGCCCAGGCCAGGGTCTTGTTGTGAGGAGACATGGCGAAGATGGGCAGGCCGGAGCTGATGCGGGACATCAGCAGCGGGGTGGTGCCCGACTCGGTCAGCGCCACGATCGCCTTGACCCCTTCCAGGTGGTTGGCCGCATACATGGTGGACATGGCCACCGCCTCTTCCACCGAGGTGAAGGTGTAGCTCATGCGGTGGTTGGAGACGTTCAGGCTCGGGTGCTTCTCGGCGCCCACACAGACGCTGGCCATGGAGGTCACGGTCTCGATGGGGAACTGGCCGGCAGCGGTCTCGGCGGAGAGCATCACCGCATCGGTACCGTCCAGCACGGCGTTGGCCACGTCCATGACTTCGGCACGGGTCGGGAGCGGCGCGTTGATCATGGACTCCATCATCTGGGTCGCGGTGATGACCACGCGATTCAGGCGGCGGGAGTGGCGAATGAGCTTCTTCTGCACACCCACCAGTTCGGGGTCGCCGATTTCGACACCCAGGTCACCACGGGCCACCATGACGGCATCGGAGCCAAGGATGATGTCTTCCATCGCCTCGTCGCTGGCGACGGTCTCGGCGCGCTCGACCTTGGCCACGATCTTGGCGTTGGAGCCGGCTTCGCGGGCCAGTTCGCGGGCGTAGCGCAGATCATCGCCGCTGCGGGGGAAGGAGACCGCCAGGTAGTCCACGTTCATGCGGGCGGCGGTCTTGATGTCTTCCTTGTCCTTCTCGGTCAAGGCCGGGGCGGAGAGGCCGCCACCTTTCTTGTTGATGCCCTTGTTGTTGGAGAGAGGGCCGGCCACGGTCACCGTGGTGTGGATGCGGGTGCCTTCGACCTGCTCGACCTTCAGTTGCACGCGGCCATCGTCCAGCAGCAGGATGTCACCGGATACCACGTCCTGCGGCAGGCTCTTGTAGTCGATGCCGACCTGCTCCTGGCAGCCTTCGCCCTTGCCGAGGGCGGCATCGAGAATGAACTTGTCACCGATGGCGAGGTAGATCTTGCCATCCTTGAAGGTGGAGACGCGGATCTTGGGGCCTTGCAGATCGCCCATGATGGCCACGTGGCGGCCCAGCTTGGCGGCGATGTCACGCACCTGGTTGGCGCGCTGGATATGATCTTCAGGAGTGCCGTGGGAGAAGTTCATCCGCACCATGTCGGCACCGGCGCGAATGATCCCCTCGAGAATGCCGTCGCGATCGGTCGCCGGACCGAGTGTGGTAACAATCTTTGTACGTCTTGGCATGAAAGACTCCAATGTGAAGTTGATATGACTTGAAATACTGCCCCGTCAAGCATGTGGCATGGCGCCAACTGGCAGGCCATCTGGGTGGCCTTGTTTGATTGAATTTCGATACTACACCAAGCCCGTTGGCATAGACAGTCGGGGGCGGACCCCCGAATGATCAGGAGGAGTGCGGGGTATCAAAGCGGGATTCGCGCAAACCTTCTTTGACTTTCTTCAGGTTTTCGCGAAATTTCATGCCACGGCGCAGGGTGAAACCGGTGGCCAGCACGTCCACCAGGGCGAGCTGGGCGATGCGCGAGGCCATGGGCATGTAGACGTCGGTGTCTTCCGGCACGTCCATGGAGAGCACCAGGTTGCATTCGCGGGCCAGGGGAGAGTCCTTGGCGGTCATGCCGATGACGGTGGCATCGTTTTCCCGGGCCAGCGCGGCAATTTCCACCAGGGCCTTGGTGCGGCCGGTGTGGGAGATGAGGACCACCACGTCCCCTTCGCTGCTGTTGATGCAGCTCATGCGCATCATGACGATGTCATCGAAGCTCACCACGGGGATGTTGAAGCGGAAGAACTTGTTCTGGGCATCCCGGGCGACGGCGGAGGAGGCGCCCAGACCAAAGAAGCTGATCTTCTTGGACTGGGTCAGAATATCGACGCAGCGGTTGATGGCCGAGATGTCCAGGCTGTTCTTGGCGGCATCGAGGCAGGCCATGGTGGATTCGAAGATCTTGGCGGTATAGGTGTCCGGGCCGTCTTCCGCTTCCACGTGGCGGTTCACATAAGGGGTGCCGTTGGCCAGGCTCTGGGCCAGGTGCAGCTTGAAATCGGGAAAACCCTTGGTATCGAGGCGACGGCAGAAACGGTTGACGGTCGGTTCGCTCACATCGGCCAGCTTGGCCAGGGTAGCAATGCTGGAGTGAATGGCGGTCTGGGGTGAGGCCAGGATCACTTCAGCCACCTTACGCTCTGATTTACTGAAACTTTCCAGATTGTTCGTAATTTTATCGAGGGTATTCATCATTACCACCAGGCATTTTTGTAATTTAACTTCAGTGTCTGTGCACTAAATTCACAGCTCAAGCAGGTTTCCAGTCTCCGCGATGACTATACAAGACAAGCGCTTATCGGAACTAATCTCGGCCCTGCAAAGTATGACTCATGTCTAATTATTTCGTGTTTTTAGTTGCAAACTTCCATTTGCGTCTTGAAAACGCTTACAAATGTTGCAAAGCAACAACACTGTGAGCGGGCGCACACTTGTCTGCATAAATCGCGCAGCCCGGCTGCGGGCTCGAGTAGTATTGCAGCCAAATAATAATGTCGGGACGGTAAGGGCCGCCCCGAGTCGGTAACGAAGGAGTTTGTTATGCAGCATACCCATGCGCTGGTGGGCGACGTTGGCGGTACCAATGCCCGGCTGGCCCTGTGCGAACTGGCGACGGGCGCCATTTCCCAGGCAAAAACCTATTCGGGGCTGGCCCATCCCAGCCTGGAGGCCGTGGTGCGCCTCTATCTCGAAGAGCACGATGCCACCGTGGGCGAGGCGTGCATCGCTATCGCCTGTCCCATCAATGGTGACTGGGTCGCCATGACCAACCACAGCTGGGAGTTCTCCATCCGCGAGATGCAGGCCAACCTCGGCCTTGCGCGCCTGCAGGTGATCAACGATTTCACTGCCGTCTCCATGGCGGTACCCGTGCTCGGCGAGAGCGATCGCATCCAGCTCGGGGGCGCGGCTCCGGTAGCCGGCAAGCCCATCGCCATTTATGGCGCAGGGACCGGCCTTGGCGTCGCCCACCTGGTGCAGGCCGGTGAGCAGTGGCTGAGCCTGCCGGGTGAGGGCGGTCACGTGGACTTCGCCGCCAACACGGAAGAGGAAGATGCGGTGCTGCAGGTGATGCGCGGCGAGCTGGGCCATGTGTCGGCGGAGCGTTTCCTCTCGGGCCCCGGGCTCGTCAATCTCTATCGCGGCCTGGTCAAATCCGATGGCCGCGAGCCTGAATCCTTTGCCCCCAAGGACATCACCGAGCGCGCGCTGGCGGGGGATTGCCTCGATTGCCGCCGCACCTTGAGCCTGTTCTGTGTGCTCATGGGCCGCTTTGCCGGCAACCTGGCCCTCAACATGGGCACCTTCGGCGGTGTCTACATCGCCGGTGGCATAGTGCCGCGCTTTCAGGAGTTCTTCATCGGATCGGGCTTTCGGGTCGCCTTCGAGGACAAGGGGCGCTTCAAGCCTTATCTCAAAGACATTCCGGTCTTCCTCATCACCCATGAAGGGCCGGGGCTGCTCGGTGCCGGCGCCTATCTGCGCCAGTCACTCGGGATCCGTCTCTGAGCCTTGCCAGCGTGAACATGGTTCAGTCCCGATTCAGTGACCGGGGCGTAAAGTGAACCTACGTACTCAAGAGGACGGGGCTTCATAGGGAATTGAAACCGGTCTTCATCCGCTGGGTGCGCATTGTCACCTGACAAGCCTGAACTGTTTTACCGGCCCTCGCGGCCGGTTTTTTTATGCCTGTCGTTTCTGCGCGAGCATGGGGCTGAGGGGAGCGGCAGGTCAGCTTCTGATGGGGGTGCAAGCTCGTCAGCCCCGCTGCCATGTGCTTGGCCTGGTCGAGGCATAAGGAGTGAGGCGTGAGGCGTGAGACAGGGAAAGCACCGGGATGGCAACGCCCGAATGCGGCAGGAGCCAGGTACTGGCTCCTGCGCTGTCAGGGGAGGGTGATGTGGAATCTCGCGCCGCCGAGCGGGGAGTCATCCACCCGGATCTCGCCGCCGTAGCTGTGCACGATTTCGGTCACCACGGCGAGGCCAATCCCCTGGCCGGGGGAGCTGTCAGCCCGCACGCCGCGCTGGAAGATCTGCTGCGATTTGCCGGGATCGATGCCGGGGCCGTCGTCTTCCACCACGATGAGCAGACCCCTCTCCCGGTGGCGGACATGAACCCGGATCTCGCTGATGGCGAACTTGCAGGCGTTGTCCAGCAGGTTGCCCATCAGCTCCATCAGATCGCCCTGCTCGCCGTGAAAGAAGACATCGTCGTCAAACTGGAAGCCGGTCTGCAGCTTCTTGTGTCGATAGACCTTGGCGAGGCTGGCCAGCAGCTTCTCGATGAGGGGAACCGGTTCGGTGCCCTTGCTCGCGAGGCGCTTTCGCCCGGTGACGGCGCGGCGTAACTGGTACTGGATGATCTGATCCATGGTGGTGATCTGTTCATTGATGTTGTCATGGATGTCGTGGCCGAGCTTGAGCTCCTGGGCGGTGATCTGGATGAGCGCCAGCCGGGTTTTCAGGCTGTGGGCGAGATCGTTGAGGGCGTGCTGGTAGCGCTGGGTCTGCTGGCGTTCGTTCTCCAGCAACTGGTTGACCGAGCTTGTCAGGGGGGTCAGCTCGCGCTCGTAGTCGTTTGACAGCGCCTCTCGCGTACCGGCGCGGATCTCGTCAATCTGGCGCGCCATGGTGCGCAGGGAAGAGAGGCTCCAGAAACTGGTGAGCAGCAACAGAGCGCCCAGCAGACAGTAGGCGAGCAGCGCCTGGCGAATGCAGCGGTAGAGGTAATCGCGGGTCTGGGCCTGATAGCGCCGGGCGGAATCGACCATCACCACGTAGTAGGTGGTGGGGCCGGCGCCATGATTGCGCAGGAAACGCAGGCTGTAGATGAAGTAGCTCTCGCCGTTCTTGATGGTATGCAGCTTGAAGAAATAGTCCTGATCCAGTCCCCCCAGGTATCTCATCAGATCCCGGCAGATGGTCTCCTTGATGGAGACCACCTCCGGCATGTGGAGGCTGGACCAGCTCAGCACTCCGTCGGCGCGGCAGATCAGGGTATCGAGATTGGGATCGATGACATCCGGGGTGAGCTTGCCTAGATCCGTCATGGCGTGGGGCTCCGGCTGCTTGGACGAGAACAGCTTGGAGAGGTTCTCCTGCATGCGGACACTGGCTTTCTGGGCCTGCTCCTCGGCATGGCCGAGGTAGAGGATGTAGACGGAGAAGGCCATGATGAGCGCGATGACCAGCATGGCACTCAGCATCAGCTTGAGGTGCAGGGAGCGGCGGATCAGGGTCAGGGGATGCAACATGGCAAGGCGCATCAGCTGCAGGCGAGGTTGAAGATGTAGCCTTGGCGGCGGATGGTGGAGATGGGCTGGATGCTCCCTTCCGGATCCAGTTTTTTGCGAAGCCGGCTCACCATCACCTCGATGGTGTTGGGATCCCCTTCACCATCCCCATAGAGCTGATCCAGCAACTGCTGTTTGGAGACCACCTGACGGGCATTTCGCATCAGGTATTCCAGGATCAGATATTCGAAACTGGTCAGCACGGTGACCTCGCCGGCGATGGTCAGCTCCTTGCGGGAGAGATCCAGCTCGTAGTCACCCGCCTTCACTCTGGGGGAGATGAAGCCGGCGCTGCGGCGTACCAGCGCATTGAGACGGGCCAGCAGTTCGTCCTTCTGGAAGGGTTTGACCAGGTAGTCGTCCGCCCCGGCCTCCAGTCCTTCCACCTTGTCCTGCCAGTTGCCTCTGGCCGTCAGCACAATGATGGGAAAGGGGATCTGCTGCTCGCGCAGGCGGGTGATGAGCTGAAGACCATCCATGTCAGGCAGGCCCAGATCGATGATGGCGACATCGATGGGGTAGTCTGCTGCGTAGTGCAGCGCCACCTGGGCATTGTCCGTGCTGTAAACCTGGTTCTGGGCCTCGGTCAACAGGGTGGAGAGGTGGTGATTGAGCAGCTTGTCGTCTTCAACCAGTAGGATTTTCATAAGATGCATGATGATGAGGGTCCAGGCTGTCAATTAGAGGGTCAACAAGAGGGAGAGTCAATCCGGATCCTACCTGACCCCGCTGTATCGGGACTGAATCATCCCTGTCTTCTTTCCTCATGCATTTCCCATGATGCAACGCTGTGTCATCAGCCTCGTGTTCAGGCTCGCTATCCGTGCCTGCCGGTTTCTGGGTGTTGAGGGTCAGAGCCGGTGCAGGGGCTGGTCGCGACCATTCTTATCGCACAAGCGGCTTGCCGCTTTCAGCCTGCCGGTACACAGGGGCGGGGGGCCTTGCTGGCGTCAGGCCATCCCCGTGTGCCTGCAAGCGCTTGAGGTATGAATTTAATTGTTTGAAATTAAACATGTTTACATGCCCTGGCCTGAATGCTGGAACAAAGCAGGGCAATCCCCGGCAACGGCTGAGTGGATTCACAAAGGGCAGTATCACATGAATGGTTTTTTTTGAATCCTGATTTCAATAGGCGCTTTCCTGTTGTTTTGACTGTTCATCTTTGGGTTAAACAAGATAGAATCTGACCCCGAATCGGGTTTGGGGCGCAGATAGCCCAAGATGTGAGCAATGCAGGCTGTGGACTGCCTGGGTGTGCAATGTAATGCGACAACATTGTTAAACATCAATCAAAACAAGAAGCTGGAGGATGTGATGGCCAACAGCACGGACAATCAGGTTAAAAGCAGCATGTTGGGAGCTGTAACCCAAGGGCGGTAGCTAACACAGTTGCCAGCTTCTGGCTGTCGTGGTTTTCTCAGGCAATATTGACCTCGAATACTGGTCATACAAGTATGGCCTTGCCTGCCTCAGCTATTCACTGACCATGCATGAACACCCACTGATATGAAAATTCTTGTTACCGGTGGTGCCGGCTTTATCGGTTCTGCCGTTGTCCGCCATATCATCCAGCATACCCGGGACTCAGTTGTCAATCTGGACAAGCTGACCTATGCGGCGGATCCGGCATCTCTGGCGTCTGTATCTACGAGCGATCGTTATGTGTTCGAGCAGGTCGACATCTGTAATCGCGTTGAAGTGGACAGGGTCTTTACAACCCATCAACCCGATGCCGTAATGCACCTGGCCGCCGAGAGCCACGTTGATCGCTCCATCACAGGCCCTGCCGATTTTATCCAGACCAATATCGTCGGCACCTATATGTTGCTGGAAGCGGCACGCGCCTATTGGAACGATCTGGACGAGGTACGCAAGGCTGCATTTCGCTTCCATCATGTCTCCACCGACGAGGTATACGGCGATTTGCTCCATCCGGATGAGTTGACTTCCGGAGCCGCGCTGCCGTTTTTCACCGAAACTACCTCGTATGCGCCGAGCAGCCCCTATTCTGCCGCCAAGGCATCGAGCGATCATCTGGTGCGCGCCTGGCACCGAACGTACGGGCTGCCCGTGCTGGTGACCAACTGCTCGAACAATTACGGGCCCTGGCAACATGCGGAAAAACTGATTCCACAAACGATCGCCCACGCCCTGGCTGGCAAGCCCATCCCGCTTTATGGCCAGGGAGATCAGATCCGCGACTGGCTCTATGTGGAGGATCATGTCAGAGCACTGTTGCTGGTGCTGACCAAAGGGCGAGTGGGAGAGACCTACAATATCGGGGGCCACAATGAGAAGCGCAATCTGGAAGTGGTGCAAACCATCTGCGATCTGCTCGACGAACTGGTCCCCTTGTCCCCATCTCCTCTTGAGGGAGAAAAGCCCGGGGAAAAGGTGAAAAGCTATCGGGATCAAATCACCCATGTGGCCGACAGGCCCGGCCATGACCGTCGTTACGCCATTGATGCCGGCAAAATAGCCACTGAATTGAAATGGCTGCCGCAGGAGAGTTTTGAGTCAGGATTGTCCAAGACGATTACCTGGCATCTCTCGCAAATGCGCGACATTGATTGAATTCATCATTGATATATTGCACGTCCTGCGTGGACTGAACTTGAGATTGGTATCTTTTATATGAAGAGTAATATTTTGAGTCTCATTGGTCGTAATAAAGACCTGTTCGTTGATGACATCGGCAAAAATGAGCAACAGCTGTCTGATATCGTCAGCCAGTCCCGTTTTCTTGTGCTTGGTGGCGCCGGTTCTATTGGCCAGGCGGTAACCAAAGAGATCTTCAAGAGAAATCCACGTAAATTGCATGTGGTCGATATCAGCGAGAACAACATGGTCGAGCTGGTGCGCGATATCCGCAGCTCGTTCGGGTATATCGATGGTGATTTCCAGACGTTCGCCCTGGATATCGGCTCCATTGAATATGACGCCTTTATCAAAGCTGACGGCGCCTATGATTACGTGCTCAATCTTTCTGCGCTCAAACATGTACGCAGCGAGAAAGATCCTTTCACGTTGATGCGCATGATCGATGTCAACGTCTTCAACACGGACAAAACCATCCAGCACTCCATCGACATGGGAGTGAAAAAGTATTTCTGTGTTTCGACGGACAAGGCGGCCAATCCGGTCAACATGATGGGGGCGTCCAAGCGCATCATGGAGATGTTCCTGATGCGCCGCAGCGAACAGATTGCCATTTCAACCGCGCGCTTTGCCAACGTGGCCTTCTCCGATGGCTCCTTGCTGCATGGCTTCAACCAGCGCTTGCAAAAGCGTCAGCCCATCGTCGCCCCCAACGACATCAAACGCTACTTCGTGACTCCCCAGGAGTCCGGTGAGCTGTGCCTGATGTCCTGCATCTTCGGTGAGAACAGGGATATCTTCTTCCCCAAGCTCAGCGAATCCCTGCACCTGATTACCTTCGCCGAAATCGCCGTGAAGTATCTGGAGCAGCATGGTTACAAGCCGCATCTGTGCAAGGACGAGGATGAAGCCAGAGCCTTGATGGCGAGCCTGCCCGAGCAGGGGATGTGGCCCTGCCTCTTTACCGAGAGTGACACCACGGGTGAAAAAGACTTCGAAGAGTTCTTCACGGACAAGGAAGTGCTGGATATGGCCCGGTTCGAGAACCTGGGCATCATCAAGAATGAACCCTCATATCAGAATGATCTGCTCAACCATTTCGAGCAGACCATTGCAGCCATGAAAACAAAACGCGCCTGGGACAAGAAAGAGATCGTCGAGTTGTTCTTCGCCATGATCCCGGATTTTGGTCACAAAGAAACGGGCAAATATCTCGACGGCAAGATGTAAGGAATCGGTATGCATACTCAATTGATACGTTTTATTCGTGATACCTACAAAACCGATGACTTCATCCCTCTTCACGCCCCGACCTTTGCCGGCAATGAACGTCAATATGTGCTCGATACCCTCGAAAGCACCTTCGTTTCCAGTGTCGGTGCCTATGTTGAGCAGTTCGAGCAGCAAATAGCCACCTTTACCGGTTCAGCCCGTGCCGTTGCCACCATGAATGGCACGGCGGCGCTGCATATCGCGCTCTACATGGCAGGTGTGCAGGCAGGGGATCTGGTGATCACCCAGCCCCTGACCTTTGTGGCGACCTGCAATGCCTTGTATCACATGGGCGCAGAACCCGTGTTTGTCGATGTATCACGCCAGAGCCTGGGCCTGTGTCCCGTTGCCCTGGCCAACTGGCTGGAAGAGCATGCGTCTCGCACCGAGACAGGTGCCATCCACAAGGCAAGCGGACGCCGCCTCAAAGCCGTCGTGCCCATGCACACCTTTGGTCATCCGGTTGAACTCGATGAGCTTCAGGCCGTGTGCGAGGCCTGGGGCATCGCCCTGGTAGAAGATGCTGCCGAGAGCCTGGGTTCCTACTACAAAGGCAAACACACGGGGACGCTGAGTGCGTTTTCCGCCCTGAGCTTCAATGGCAACAAGATCATCACCACGGGGGGTGGTGGCATGGTGCTCTGCCAGAATGCCGAACAGGGGGCGCGCACCAAGCACATTACCACCACCGCCAAGGTACCCCATCCGTTCGAGTTCTATCATGATGAACCCGGTTTTAACTACCGGATGCCCAATCTGAATGCGGCCCTCGGATGTGCCCAGATGGAAGCCCTGCCGCAATTCCTGGCGCAAAAGCGGGCGCTTGCCATGCACTATGCCGAGTTCTTCAAGGGACAGGCATGCCAGTTTGTGACCGAGCCTTCTTATGGACGCTCCAACTACTGGCTCAATGCGATTGTCTGTGAAGATCAGACCCAGCGGGATACGTTGCTGACCGAGCTGAACAAGGCTGGTGTCATGACCCGGCCTGTATGGAAGCTGATGCATCGCCTGCCCATGTTCTCTCATGCCTTGCGTGGGGAGCTTAACAATGCCGAATGGTTGGAAGCCCATCTGATCAACCTGCCCAGCTCGCCTGTCGAGGTCTGAACATGGCCAACACCATTGCCGTCTTTACCGGTACTCGCGCCGAATACGGGCTGCTCTATTGGTTGATGAAAGACATTGCCGCGGATCCCGACCTGGAGCTCAAGCTGATCGTCTCGGGTACGCACTTGTCCCCCGAGTTCGGCCTGACCTATCAGCAGATAGAGCAGGATGGTTTCAAGATCGATGAGCGCATCGAGATGCTGCTCTCCTCCGATACCTCTGTGGGGGTAGTCAAAAGCATGGGCGTGGCCTTGCTCGGGCTGGCAGATGCATTGGCCCGCTTGCAACCGGATGTGCTGGTGATCCTGGGGGATCGCTTTGAAGCGCTGGCGGCAGCCCAGGCGGCCATGTTGCAGCGCATACCGGTAGCACACCTCCATGGTGGCGAGATCACCGAGGGGGCTTATGACGACGCCATTCGCCATGCCATTACCAAGTTGAGCTACCTGCACTTCACGGCCGCCGAGCCCTATCGACAGCGAGTCATTCAGTTGGGGGAGGCGCCTGAACGGGTGTTCAACGTGGGCGCCGTCGGTCTGGACCACATCATCAAGACACCGCTGCTGTCCATGGACGAGCTGCAATCCTCTCTTGGGTTTACGTTGGACTCACCGTTCTTCGTGGTGACCTATCACCCCGTGACTCTGGCCGATGAACCGGCCAGGGAGAGTTTCAGTGCCTTGCTGGCGGCGTTGGATAACTATCCCGACCATCAGGTTATCCTGACGTACCCGAATGCAGATGACGGTGGTCGAGCCATCATTCCACTGCTTGAGCAGTATGCGACAGCCAATCCTGCACGCGTGCTGGCCATCCCGTCTTTGGGTTACAGACGTTACCTGAGCGCGGTGAAACACTGTGCCGCCGTGATCGGCAACTCGTCGAGCGGCATCATCGAAGTGCCTTCTCTGGGTGTCCCGACCATCAATATCGGCCAACGCCAACAAGGGCGCCTGGCAGCGAAGAGTGTGCTTCATTGCGACGCGAAGGCAGAGGCCATTACGCAATGCATTGCCAAGGCCTTGCAGCCTATGGGCCCGGATGCTTATGTCAATCCTTATGGTGCAGGGGACGCCAGCGGCCAAATCGTGGCACGCCTGAAGCATTTTGCCATCCCCACCATCAAACAGTTCCATGATCTCGACAGGAGTCCGTCGCCATGATCCGCATCATCGCCGAAGCCGGCGTCAACCATAATGGCGACGAAGCACTCGCCGTGGCACTGATCGATGCTGCCCACCGGGCAGGCGTCGATGTCGTCAAGTTTCAGACCTTCAAGGCGGCCAATCTGGTGACCCGCCAGGCCAAGCAGGCTGCTTATCAAACCGCCAACACCGGCAAGGAAGAGAGCCAGTTTGCCATGCTCTCCCGCCTTGAGCTTTCGTTCGATGCCCATCTTCGTCTGATCGCCTATTGCGAGTCTCTCGGTATCGCGTTTCTGTCTACCGCCTTCGATACCGAGAGCCTGGACTTTCTGGTGAACCGGTTGAAGTTGCAGACCCTCAAGATCCCGTCCGGGGAACTGACCAATGCGCCTTTCGTACTGGCCCATGCTCGCACCGGTTGCGAGTTGATCGTCTCGACCGGTATGGCCACGTTGGCAGAAGTGGAGGCGGCCCTGGGGGTGATAGCCTTCGGATTGACCGCGCCGCAGGATGCGCAGCCCGGTGAGGCCGCCTTCATGGCTGCCTATGCCAGCGAGGCTGGTCAGGCCGCTTTGGCCAACAAGGTGACCCTGCTGCATTGCACGACCGAGTATCCGGCGCCCATGGTGGATATCAACCTCAAAGCCATGGATACCCTGTCGCACGCCTTCCGGTTGCCGGTCGGTTATTCGGATCACAGCCAGGGCATCACCATCCCGGTGGCGGCAGTCGCCCGTGGAGCCTGCCTCATCGAGAAGCACTTCACGCTGGATCGCAACATGGAAGGGCCTGATCACAAGGCTTCTCTTGAACCCGATGAACTGGCCGCCATGGTGAAAGGGATCCGCGATGTGGAACTGGCACTGGGAGACGGCATCAAAGGGCCTCGCCCGAGCGAGATCAAGAACAAGGAGATCGCACGCAAGAGCCTGGTCGCTGCCTGCGACATTGAGGAGGGCGCCATCCTCTGTGCCGACAACCTCGCCATCAAGCGCCCTGGCGATGGAATGAGCCCCTATGCCTACTGGCAGCTCCTGGGGCAACCGGCCAAACGAGCCTATCAGGCGGGTGAGCCTATCCGTGAATAAACCGGTCATCGTCCTCGGGGCAGGGGGACATGCCTCGGTGCTGGTCGACATGCTGCGCAGCCAGGGAGTGGTTCCCATCGCCCTGGTTGCGCCCGCCGCAGGTACAGCGCGCGCCGCACTGGCTGATATTCCCCTCTGGCATGATGAGGAAATACTGACCCACCATCCGGATGAGGTGGTGTTGGTCAATGGCATCGGCTCCCTGCCGGGCAACCCGCTGCGCGCCACGCTATTTGCCCGTTATCGCGCCCTTGGTTACCGCTTTGCAAGCGTCGTCAGCGCACAGGCCATGGTCTCTGACTACGCCGTGCTGGAAGAGGGGGCCCAGGTCATGGCGGGGGCCATCATTCAGGCGGGTACCCGGATAGGTGCCAACAGCATCATCAACAGTGGTGCCATCGTGGATCACGACTGCCATCTGGGAGGCGACAATCACGTCGCACCGGGCGCCGTGTTATCCGGCGGTGTGGTAACGGGTGAGAGAGTCCATATCGGTACGGGAGCTGCCGTGATCCAGGGCATATCAATTGGCTCTGATGCCGTGGTCGGGGCTGGCGCCACGCTGACGCGCCCTCTTGGAGAAAAGCAGATTGCATACGTTGCCCGGGGCAGCGTGATGCCTATCAAGCAGTAAAGGATGGATTGGATGAGCAAAAATTGGGAAAAAGTGGTGTTGTCGCCGGCACACTCGGTGCGTGATGCCCTGGCCGTGATCAATGAAGAGGCACTGCGGGTTTGTCTGGTCGTGGATGACGCGCGGCACTTGCTCGGCGTCGTGACCGATGGCGATGTTCGCCGCGCCATCCTGAACAATGTCTCCCTGACGCAAAGCGTCACGGCCGTGATGAATTCCACCCCCATCACTGTCTCGGCCAAACTGACCCGTGCGCAGTTGCTGGAAACCATGCGAGCGCGAAGCGTTCTTTCCCTGCCAGTGGTCGACGATGCGGGCAAGCTGATTGGGCTGGAAACCTGGGAGCAGGCGGCGCAAGCGCCGAGCTATGACAATCCCGTCTTCATCATGGCGGGGGGATTTGGTACCCGGCTGCGCCCGCTGACCGACAATTGCCCCAAGCCCATGCTCAAGGTGGGTGACAAGCCGATACTGGAGACCCTGCTCAACCAGTTCCTCAAGGCTGGCTTCAAGAACATCTACATCTCCACCCACTATATGCCCGAGCAGATCACTAATTATTTTGGTGATGGTTCAGCCTGGGGGGCCAATATTCGTTACGTCTATGAAGAGACCCCGCTGGGAACCGGTGGTGCCCTGGGCCTGCTGCCCGGCGACATCCCTGCCCTGCCGCTTATCATGATCAATGGCGACGTGCTGACCACAGTGGATTTCAATCGTCTGCTCGATTTTCATGTGGAAAACGGTGCTGATGCCACCATGTGTGTGCGTGAATATGATTACCAAATTCCCTACGGCGTCATCACGGGTGAGGGAAACAAGATCACCAGCATGATTGAAAAGCCGGTTCATCATTTCTTTGTCAATGCCGGGATTTATGTTGTTGCACCTCATGTCGTGCAATCTGTGGCCAAAGGGGAACGCATTGATATGCCAACTCTGCTTGAACAACATATGAATAAAAATAAGCAAGTCTTGATGTTTCCTATTCATGAGTACTGGTTGGATATCGGTCGCATGGAAGATTTCAATCGTGCTCAATCGGATATATCTTCACTGGGGCTACTCTCATAATGGAACGTATTGCTGTCGTTGGCCTCGGTAATATCTCGGTTCGCCACAGAAGAAACTTAAAGCACCTTTATCCATCCGCTTCCATCTACGCCATGTCAGCCAGTGGTCATGCTGCCGCAGCGGATATCAGTGATTGTGATGTACTCGTCTCTTCAGTAGAGGAACTTATCCAGCATCGCATTGATTTTGCGATCATCGCGTCCCCTGCGACCTTGCATGCTGCCCATGCCATCCCTCTGATAAAAGCGGGCATTCCCGTTCTGATTGAAAAACCCCTGGCGGCATCGCTTGCCGATTGTGAGGCCATTCAAGCTGCCAGCCATGAGCACAATACTCCGGTGGCTGTCGGATATTGCCTGCGTTATTTACCGTCGGCCATGCTCATGAAAGATCTGTTGACTGAGCAAAAAGTGGGCCGCTGCTACCATGTTCAGGTTGAAACCGGGCAATACCTGCCTGATTGGCGCCCCAGCAAAGATTTTCGGCACAGCGTTTCTGCTCGTGCAGAGTTGGGGGGAGGAGTGTTGCTGGAGCTCAGTCACGAGTTCGATTATATCCAGTGGCTGCTTGGACCACTTCAAGTCAAATACGCAAGCCTGTCTTCTTCCGAAGAGCTTGGCCTGTCGGTTGAGGACATGGCCGATATCATGCTTGGCGACAAAACGGGCGCCATTGCCACGGTCCATCTGGATTTTCTCCAACGAAAAGCACATCGCAAATGCCGCGTCATTGGCAGTGAAGGTACGTTGGAATGGGACCTGATTCAAAATTCGGTCTCATTGAGCTCGGCCAATGGTATTGAAGTCATTCATTGTGAGCCCGCCTGGGATAAAAACCAGATGTACCTCGGCATGATTGCCGATTTTGTCAATCTTATTCAGGGTGCCAAGCATCACAGCATCTCTATCGATGACGCCACACGAACGGTTGCATTGATCGAAGCAATCAAAGCGTTCTCTCATCATCGATAACACCTAACCGGATCTCGAATCAGATGAAAAATTTTGCGTTCATTTTCGCCCGGGGCGGCTCAAAAGGGTTGCCAGGAAAGAACATTCGTCCATTGGCGGGAAAACCGTTGTTGCAATATTCCATCGATACGGCGCTGGCATCACCATCGATTAGCCAAGTGTTTGTTTCTACGGATGATGCTGCCATTGCCAGCGTTGCAATCTCATCCGGCGCGGTGGTTATAGAGCGCCCATCCGAATTGGCGACAGACACCAGCCCGGAGTGGCTGTCCTGGCGACATGCCATTGAATGGGCGACCGCGCATTATGGGGCATTCGATGGTTTCATCAGCTTGCCGGCAACCAGCCCGCTGCGCAGTGTGAGTGATGTTGAAGCGGCCATTGCCAAACGTCGTGAGCAAAATGCCGATATCTGTATCTCCGTCACGCCAGCCAACCGCAGCCCCTATTTCAACATGGTAAAGGAAACGGTGGATGGTTGGGTCGAGTTGGTCAATAAACCGGCGGGCGATGTTGCTCGGCGTCAGGATGCGCCTCCGGTTTTTGATATCACGACAGTGGTATATGCCACGACACCTGCCTTTGTGCTTGAACACTACGGGCTGTTCTCGGGGAAAGTCACCAGTATCGAGGTGCCGAAAGAACGAGCGGTCGATATTGACGATATTTACGACTTCAAACTGGCAGAAGCTATCGTAGGAGAGCAGAAATAATGGAACAGCTGTTGAACGAAAAACGTATTCTGGTGGCCGGTGCCGGCGGCTTGCTGGGCTCTCGTCTGGTGCCTGCCATTCTTGCCCAGGGCGGCAAAGTTATCGCGGCAGATATCAATGTCGATGCCATGGCCCAGCGTCTTTCCACTCAGGGTGTGGATACGGCAGACGACAATCTGACGTTGATACAGCTGGATGTGACCAGTGAGGAAAGCCTCAAGGTATTTTTTGCGCAACAAGAACATATGGATGGGGCTGTCAACACGACCTATCCGAGAAACAAAACCTATGGCGCGCATTTTTTTGATGTGTCCCTTGCCAGTTTCAATGAAAATCTTTCACTCCATCTTGGCAGTGCTTTCCTGTTTACCCAGCAATGTGCGTCTTATTTCAAAGCACATGAAACAGCCTTTTCATTAGTCAATATTTCATCCATATATGGTGTTGTTGCACCTAAGTTTGATATTTACAACAATACCAAAATGACCATGCCGGTCGAGTATGCGGCGATCAAATCCGCGATACAGCATTTGAGCAAGTATGCGGCAGCATATGTCAATGACAGCCGTTTCAGGGTGAACAATGTGAGCCCGGGTGGGATATTTGATAATCAGCCTGATGCGTTTTGCCAGGCATACAAGAGCCATACTCATGGTGCAGGTATGCTGGATGTGTCGGAGATCATCGGCAGCATCATGTTCCTGTTGTCAGACCAAGCCAAGTATGTGACTGGGCAAAATATTATAGTAGATGATGGTTTCTCTTTATGAATTTCGAAAGAATTAAAAAGATATTGGGTACTTTGTTTTTGAGCTATAAACTCTCTCCGGAGGAAAAAAAGTTCATTGAGCTAAATCAAAAGCATTGGTCACATAGGCATAATGGTGAAGTCGGAATATTGGTCGAGGGCTTTCTGGACTCACCAACGAGCATTGTTGAAAAATCTCGTCTGGCAAATGCTGCAAGGGAGGCTTCAGGGCTTAATGTTAAAGTGCTTGTTAGAGGCATGAAGCAAAAGGCAAGTAATGTCATCCCGATCTATCGCTCTTTTGGGATAAATAACTTTTTCTGCTGGTGGTTGAATTATATCAATCCTAGTGTAGTGTTTTCTTCACTTTGTTCTTTTTTCTATGTACTGCTTTGTTTGAAGAGTGGATCTAAACTTGTTGATTACCGTAAGGATGATGTTTTAATTGGTGATCTGATTTATGACTCATTAATTAGAAATATACCAAACAGCTATACTATTGATAAACTGTCTCTTTTTTCACACGGTAGAATTTTATTTAGATCACTATGCTTTTTTTATGGTAATAAAAGTATTTTAAAGAAAAATGATATTCGGTTCGTTGTATCTAGCCATAATGTTTATGCGGAATATGGCATGTTAT